>NZ_JBSGFQ010000035.1:0-113445 GCF_053603495.1 Nonomuraea sp. NPDC004186
GCGACCGCCAGACCGGTGACGGCGAGGGCAAGGGCGGGCACGACCGCGAGGCGAGGTGCGGCGACCAGCAGTGCCGGTCGAACGCCGCCTCCCGCGGGGCCCGGCGGTCGGCGGGCGGGTCCACGGGGCGGCCGCGGGCCTGGGTGACGGCCAGCTCGTTCACCAGCAGGACGGCCAGCTCAGCCCACCTCCCGACATAACTGTCTATTTGCGATTGACCAGTGATGCGCCAAGCCTCTATCGTCACTGGCGTAGCTTACCTAGACAGTGAGGGATTGCGATGAGCGCATCGTCCAGACTTGCCCGCCGCATGTGGCACCAGCTTGAGCCGATCCACGCGGTGCTGTACTTCTCGCCCCAGGCGTTCGAGGAGGCGGGCGCGCTCGGTTACGACGTGGAGTCGCGCTGGCCGAGCTATTTCGCCTACCGCACGGCCCCGCTCGGGCGGGCCGGCAGCCGGCTGGCCACCGCCGCGTACTACAGCTTCAGCCCGCGGATGATCGCCGAGCACGTGCCCGCCGCGTGGGAGGTCGCCTCGCCCGAGCGGGTGCTGGAGGCCCGGATGACCGCCGTCGACCGCACGTACCGCGCTCTGCTGGGTGACAAGGTGACGGCGGACGCGGCGGCGGAGGCGGCGGAGCTGGCCAGGCGGGCCGCCGAGAGCGTGAGCGTGGCCGGGCGGCCGTTGGCCGCGGCCAACCTGGACCTGCCCTGGGCCGACGAGCCACACCTGGTGCTGTGGCAGGCAGCCACCGTGCTGCGCGAGCACCGCGGCGACGGCCATCTGGCGGCGCTGCAGGCCGCGGAGCTGGACGGCTGCGAGTCGCTGGTGTCGTTCGCCGCGATCGGCGCCGCCCCCGCGGCGAACTTCGCCGGGCGCGGCTGGAGCGAGCAGGAGTGGGACGCGGCCCAGGAGCGGCTGGCCGCCCGCGGGCTGGCCGGCCCCGACGGGCAGGCCACCGAGCGGGGGCGGGCGCTGCGCGACCAGGTCGAGCGGATGACCGACCAGCTGGCCGCGGAGCCGTGGCGGCTGCTCGGGGAGGAGCGCGCCGAGCGGCTGGCCCGGCTGGCTTCGCCGTTCCTCGGCGCGGTCTTCGAGGCCGGGCTGCTGCCGATGACCAGCACCCTCGGCATCGCCACCGTCAAAGCCCCCGACTAGTCGAAGCCGGGGGCGGGCTGCCAGAGGCTGATCTCCGTGCCCTGGTCGTCGGTGCAGGTGCAGCCGCGCCCCGACTTGCTGTCGTACAGCTCGCCGGTGTCGCCGCCCAGCTCCCGCACCCGCTTGACGGCCGCGTCGATGTCGGTGACGTGGTAGTAGATGTTCGGCTGCGAGGAGGGCCCGCGCGCGACGAAGCCCATCGGCACGGCCGTGTTCGTGACGTGCAGGTACGTCTCGTGCTCGCGCCTGAACTCCCAGCCGAACAGCGCCCCGTAGAAGGCGGCCGCCCGATCCAGGTCCGCCACGGACAGCGTGTAGTAACCCAGCTCGACACTCATGTACGAACCTCCGCAATAATTGCCGCTAGCGTTAAGGGTTAACAGCTTAACGGAAGCAGGCAACAATTAACACCAACGTTAACGAAATCGACGCGACGCTGGCCGCGCTCGCCGATCCCAACCGCCGCAAGGTCATCGACCTGCTGCGCGAAGGCCCGCGACCGGCCGGCGAGCTGGCGCAGGCCGTCCAGATGAGCGCCCCCGCCCTCAGCAGGCATCTGCGCGTGCTGCGGGCGGGCGGTCTCGTCCAGGCGGAGGCCGGCGGCGCCGACGCCCGCCTGCGCCTCTACACGCTGCGCCAGGAGCCGTTCACGGCGCTGCAGGCCTGGCTGGACCAGGTGCAGGCGTTCTGGGCCGAGCAGCTCGGCTCGTTCAAGGACCACGTGGAGCGCAGCCGGTGAACTCCGTCCAGGCCAGCGTCACCGTGCCCGTCGACCCGGCGACCGCGTTCCGGATCTTCACCGACGAGATCGACAGCTGGTACGTGCGCGGCCGTCACAGCTGGGTCGACCCGGCCCGCGCGGTCGCCATCCGCTTCCAGGACGGCTTCCTGCGCGAGCTGTGGTCCGACGGCGGCCACGTCGACACCGGCAGGATCCTCGCCTGGGAGCCGCCGCGCCGCCTCGTCTGGGCCGACCTGCTCAACGAGGGCGGCCGGATGGAGATCGAGGTGGCCTTCAGCCCGGTCGAGGGCGGCACCGAGGTGCTGCTGGAGCACCGCGGCCTGGACACGCTGCCCCCGGACGTGGCCGGGCGCATCCGGCGCGGCTACTCCTGGAACATCGCGCTGCGCTGGTTCGCCGGCACGTGGGCGGGCTAGCGGCGGCCGTACTTCTTGTGCACGGCCTGCTTGCTCACCCCGATCGCGTCGGCGATCTGCGCCCAGGCCAGCCCCGCCACCCTGGCCCGGCGCACCTGGACCGCCTCCAGACGCTCGATCTCGCGGCGCAGGGCGGTCGTGGCGTGCAGTGCCAGCAGCGGGTCGTCGTCCTGCGCCTGCCGAAGGAGGGTCGCCAGGTCGTTCGTCATGTCCTAAAGGTAGTCCAGGAGCAGCCGGTTGATCTCCTCGGGACGTTCGAGGGCGGGCAGGTGCCCGGCCCAGTCCAGCTCGACCAGCCGCGCCCGGGGCAGCTCGCCGGCCAGGTGGCGGGCGCTCTCCTGGAAGTACGGCAGGTCGTGCGCGCCGGCCACGACCAGCGCCGGCACGTCGATCTCCGCCGGCGCGAACTCCTTCTCGACCTGCGACGGCTCCGGATCGGCGGCCAGCTGCACCTCGAACGCGTGCCGCTGCATCTCCACCACGCGCCCGAACATCTCTCTCGACGCCTCGGGCCCGAGCAGGGTGCGCGCGTTCAGCTCCGCCGCCCCCTCGACGTCGCCCGCCTCGAGCAGGCGCCCCTCCTCGTCCCAGTACGCCCGCAGGTCCGGCGTGGGCGCCAGGTCGGAAAGAGGGTTGAGCAGCACCAGCCGGCCGGCGAGCCCGGCCGCCGCCAGCTCCAGCGCGACCCGGCCCCCGCCCGACGCGCCGACCAGCGCCGCCCGGCTCACCTCCAGCGCGGCCAGCAGCCGCGCCACGTCGTCGCAGTCGCTGTACGGGCCGTCCGACCGGTAGGGGCTGCGCCCGTACCCCCGGAAGTCCACCGTGATCACCCGGAAGCGCTCGGACAGGGCCTCCACCTGCGCGTCCCACATGCCCGAGTCGACCGCCGGAGAATGCAGCAGCACGACGGGCTCGCCCGTGCCCCGCTCGGAATGCCAGATCGTCATCGTGACTCCACCGCCAGCCGCACGCCCAGCCCGATCAGCACCACGCCGGAGATCTGCTCCAGCCGCCGGCGCACCGCGGGCCGTCCCAGCACCGCCTTGGCCTTGGCCACCGTCCAGATGAGCAGCCCGTACCAGGCCAGGTCGACCAGCACCCACACGACGGCCAGCGTCGCGAGCGTGACCGGCACGTTCTGCCCCGGCGCGACGAACTGCGGCAGGAACGACATCGCGAACACCGCCGCCTTCGGGTTGGCCAGGCACGTCCCGAGGCCCGCCAGGTACGGCCCCCGCAGACCCGGCACCACCTGCCCCTCGACCTCGGTCGCCGGGGCGCCCTTACGGGCCTGCCACAGCGCCTGCGCGCCCATCACGACCAGCACCACGGCGCCGGCCACGCGCATCACGTCATAGGCCAGCTGCGAGGCCACCAGCAACGCCGACAGGCCAAAGGCGGCCGCCAGCCCCCACAGCAGGATGCCGGTCTCGTTGCCCAATGTGGCGGCCATGCCGGAGCCGCGGCCCGCGCGCAGCGTCTGGCGCAGGATGATGGCCGTGCTGACCCCTGGCGCCATGGCCACCAGAACGCACGCGCCTACGAAAGCGAGTAGATACATGCGTGGCATGCTCCCAGAAACCGCGCCGGGAAGTCGCCTGATTATCGGCCTACTCGTACAGTTTGCGCAGTTCGGCGACCGCCTCGCCCATCAGCGCCCGCAGCTCCGGCGGCCCCAGCACCTCCACGTCGGCCCCCATCCGCAGCAGCAGCCAGCGCGCGTGCGTGATCGACTCGATCGGCACCGTCAGCGTCAGCCAGCCCTCCGGATCGGGCTCGCCGGCCGCGGCCAGCGCGGCGCCGACCACGTCGGAGCCCATCGTGTACGCCAGCAGCTCACCCCGGCCGGGGGCGAGCCTGATGACGGCCTCGGCGGTGTACATCCGCTCGCGGAACTCCTTGGCGTAGCCCTGCCAGAACTCGCCCAGGTCGAACCCCTCGGGCCGGGGGAAGCGGCCGGGCAGCGTCTCCACGGTCAGGATGCGCGCCACCCGGTAGGTGCGGGCGCTGCCGCCCGGCGGCGCGGCCACCATGTACCAGGACCCGCCCTTGAGCACCAGCCCGTACGGGTGGATCACCCGGTCGACCTCCTGCTGCCCCCAGCGCCGGTAGGTCATGTGCAGCGGCCGCCGGTCCCACACCGCCTCGGCGACCTCGCTCAGATGCGGCACGTCGTCGGCCGAGCGGTACCAGCTCGGCACGTCGAGCAGGAACCGCTCCCGCATCCGCGAGGCCTGCGAGCGCGGCTCGGGCGGCAGCGCGGCCAGCAGCTTCAGCTCCGCGGTGGCGGCCACCTCGGCCAGCCCCAGCTCGGCCGCCGGGCCGGGCAGCCCCGCCAGGAACAGCGAGGAGGCCTCCTCGGCGGTCAGCCCGTTGAGCCGGGTGCGGTAGCCGTCGAGCAGCTGGTAGCCGCCCACGGGCCCCCGGTCGGCGTAGACCGGCACGCCGGCCGCCGACAGCGCCTCCACGTCGCGGTAGACCGTGCGGACCGACACCTCCAGCTCCTCGGCCAGCTCCGGCGCGGTCATGCGGCCGCGCGACTGCAGGAGCAGGAGCAGCGAGAGCAGGCGGCTGGCACGCATGGCCCCATTGTAGGAAAGCGGCCCGCGGGAAAGCGGCCGTTCAGCGGGCGGCGTACTCCTCTCTGGAGGACATCACCTGGGGCATGCGCCCCTCCACCCACTCCAGGAGCGGGACGAGCCGCTCGGCGGCCTCCCGGCCCAGCTCGGTGAGGCTGTACTCGACCTTGGGCGGGATCGAGGACTCGGCCACGCGCAGCACCATGCCGTCGCGTTCGAGCGCGTGGAGGGTCTGGGACAACATCTTCTCGCTCACCCCGTCGACCCGGCGGCGCAGCGCGTTGAAGCGGTAGGGGCCCTCGTACAGGGCCACCAGCGCCAGGATCGCCCAGCGACCGGTGATCGTCTCCAGCACCGAGCGCGAGGTGCACCGGCGCGAGAAGACATCGGCCACCAGCTCTTCGAACTCGTCCATGGAAACCAGCGTACGCGTTCGTGGGTACTTTCTGATAGAAAGTACTAACCAAAGCGCTGGTACTGAATGGGAGAAATCATGATCGTGGTGACCGGAGCCACCGGACAGCTGGGCCGGCTGGTGATCGAGGAGCTCAAGAAGCGCGTCCCCGCCGAGCAGGTCGTCGCCGCCGCGCGTACCCCGGAGAAGGGTGCCGACCTCGGCGTCGAGGTGCGCCAGGCCGACTACGACCGGCCCGAGACGGTCAGGAGCGCGCTGCGGGGCGCCACCAAGGTGCTGCTCATCTCCGGCCTGGACCCCAACCGCCTGCAGCAGCACTCGACCGTCGTGGACGCCGCCAAGGAGGCCGGGGCCACGCTCGTCTACACCAGCGCGCCCGGCGCCGACACCACCGAGGCCCTCCTGGCCGCCGACCACCGGGCGACCGAGGAGTACATCAAGGCGTCCGGGGTGACGTACACGATCCTGCGCAACAACTGGTACAACGAGGTCTACGCGCCGGCGATCACGGCCGCCCCGCAGCTCGGCGCGGTGCACGGCGCCGCCGGCGACGGCCGGGTGGCCTCCGCCTCCCGCGCCGACTACGCCGCCGCCGCGGCCGCCCTGCTGACCGGCGAGGGCCACGACGGCCAGGTGTACGAGCTGTCCGGCGACACGACCTGGACCCGGGCCGACCTGGCCGCCGAGATCGCCGCGGCCACCGGCAAGGAGGTCGTCTACCAGGACCTGCCGAAGGACGAGTACGCGGGCGTGCTGGCCGGCGCCGGCCTGCCGGTGCCGTTCGCCGAGATGATGGCGGACGTGGACGTCAACATCGCCCGCGGCTGGCTCTCGCACACCCCCGGCACGTTGCGCGACCTCATCGGCCGCCCCACCCAGCCGATCGGCGAGTACGTCCGTTCCCTCCTGGCCTGACCCCGCGGCGCGCCGTCAGCCGCCGAACTGCTGCCACGCCAGCCTGGCCACCAGGGCCACCACGACGCACAGCAGCACGATCCGCACGAAGCCGGTGCCCCGCTTGAGCGCCATCCGCGCGCCGAGCTGGGCGCCGGCCACGTTGCACACGGCCATGCCCAGCCCGAGCCCCCAGTTCAGGTGCCCCTGGAGCCCGAAGACCATCAGCGCCCCGAGGTTCGTCCCCACGTTGATGATCTTGGCGGACGCGGAGGCCGAGACGAAGTCCAGGCCGAGGATGGTGGTGAAGGCGATGATGAGGAACGTTCCCGTGCCCGGCCCCATGATGCCGTCGTAGAAGGCGATCCCGACCCCGGCCACCGCCACCGCGGCCAGCACCCGGCCGCGGGTCCGCAGGTGCGGCACCGGCACGGCCCCGAGCGCGGGCCGCAGCGTCACGAACGCGGCCACCCCGAGCAGGACCACCATGACGACGGGCCGCAGCACCTCGGCCGAGATCGCCGCCGCTGCCGACGCCCCGAGCCCGGCGCTGAGCACGGCGAGCCCGGCGCCGGGGAGCGCCACCTGCCGGTCGATCTTGGTGGAGCGGGCGTACGCGACGGCCGCCGAGGTGGTGCCGAAGATCGACGACAGCTTGTTGGTGGCCATCGCCTCGACCGTGGGCAGCCCCGTCATCAAGATCGCGGGGAGCTGCACCAGCCCGCCCCCGCCCACGACGGCGTCGACCCACCCCGCCCCTGCCGCCGCGACCAGCAACACCAGGACCTGCTCCAGCGGCACGCCACTCCCCCGATTTCCCCCAAGAAACCCCAAGAGTGTACAAGTCACACAGCAAGCCGCCTGGAGGGAGGGGTGACGTCAGGGGATCCGGGAGCCGAACAGCACCGCCGCGCCCGCCACCAGCAGCCCGGCCAGGATCGCGGCCACGATGAACCACTGGGTGATCTCCTGGTTGACCAGCTTGTAGCCGAGCGAGGTGCCGATCTGCTCGTAGACCTCGCGCAGCTCGCTGCCGGACTCGGCGGTGTAGGCCCGCCCGCTGGTCCCGTCGGACAACGACTGCAGGGTCTGCTTGTTGACCGGCACGTTCACCGGGCGGCCGTCGATGTTGACGGTGCCCTCCTGGGTGCCGTACGCGATCGTGGAGACCGGCACGCGGGCCTGCTGGGCGGCGTCGATGGCCTCGTTCACGGACCTGCCCGAGGTGTTGTCGCCGTCGGACAGCAGCACGATCGCGGCCGGCGGCGGGTCGGTGGCGGCCTGCTGGTCGAACGAGCGCAGCGAGTCGAGCGAGTTGAAGACGGCCTCGCCGATCGCAGTGCCCGGGCGGGTGGTGAGGGTGCCGATGGAGGTGACCACGGCCTGGTGGTCGGTGGTGGGCGAGATGACGACGTTGGCGGAGCGGGCGAAGGACACCACGCCGACGTTGAAGCGGTCCGGCAGCTCCCTGACGAACGCCTGGGCCGCGGCCTTGGCGGCGTTGATCCGGTCGGGCTGGACGTCGTCGGCGTCCATGGACAGCGACACGTCCAGCGCGATCATGATGGTGGCGCGGTCGCGCGGCACGCGTACCTGGTCGGCGGGCTTGGCGGCGCCGACGACCAGGAGCGCCATCATGAGGAGGAACAGCGCGGGGCCGACGTGGCGGCGCCAGCCGGGGCCGGCGGGGGCGACGAGGTCGAGCAGGGCCAGGTTCGTGAAGCGCACGGTGTAGCGGCGCCGGGCGAACATCGAGACGATGTACCCGGCCACCAGCAGCCCCACCAGCAGGAACAGCCAAAGCCAGCCGGGGGCCAAGAAAGTCACGTAGGTCTCCTGTGGGCGAGATGGCTCATGCGGCGCTGGCGGAGGACGAACTGCGCGATGTCGAACACCCAGTCCCGGTCGGTACGCAGCACGAGGTGCGCGATGCCGGCGCGGCGCAGCGCCACGCGCGTGCCCTCGCGCTGCAGGGCGGCCGCCTCCGCGTACGCTTGCCGAACCTTGGGCGAAAGATGCACTTCGCGTACCTTCCCGCTCTCGGGGTCGGTGAACGCGACCCGCCCCACGTCGGGCAGCTCCAGCTCGCGCGGGTCGATCACCTCGACCGCCAGCACCTGGTGACGGGCGGCCAGCCGCCTGATGGGGCGCTCCCAGGGGCGTTCGGCGTCGGGGTCGAGGCTGGGGCGGGCGTCGAGGAAGTCGGAGACGATCAGCCGCACGCCGCGCCGCCTGCGGCTGGCCGACAGCACCTCGATGCCCTCGGCCAGATCGGGGGCGTCGGGCACGATCCGGCCGCGCGGGGCGTCCATGAGCGAGTGCAGCAGCCCGTAGAGGGCCGGGCGGCCGGTGCGGGCGGGCATGCGGTGCACGTACTCGTCGTGCAGCACCAGCGCGCCGAACCTGTCGCCCAGCCTGCTCGACAGGAACCCGATCGCGCCGACCGCCGCCACGACCAGGTCGCGTTTGTCGGTGTCGGCGGTGCCGAAGTCCATGCTGGGCGACAGGTCGGCCAGCGCCCAGGTCTCCAGCTCGCGGTCGGCGATCAGGTCGCGTACGTGCGGGACGGTCGTGCGCGCGGTGACCGCCCAGTCCATGCGGCGCACGTCGTCCTCGCCGGGCACGTACACGCGGCTGTCGCCGGCCTCGCTGCCCGGCCCCGGCAGCAGCCCCTGGTGGGCGCCGTGCAGCAGCCCGTCCAGCCGCCGGGTGACCGTCAGCTCCAGCCGCCTGAGCGCCTGTTCGGCCGTGTTCACAGGCCGCTCACCGGTTCTGGTTCCAGACGACGAGGGGCGGGGGCACGGCCTGCAGGATCTGTTTGACGACCTGCTCCGGGTCGACGCCGTCGGCCAGGGCGTCGAAGGTGAGCATGAGCCGGTGCGACATCACGTCCACCGCCACGTCGCGTACGTCGTCGGGCAGCATGTAGTCGCGGCCGCGCAGCAGGGCCAGCGCCCGCCCGGCCGAGACCAGGCCCAGCGTGGCGCGGGGGCTGACGCCGATCTCGATGGTGTCGATGAGGTCGGGCAGGCCGTAGTCGGCGGGGCTGCGGGTGGACATGACCAGCCGCACCACGTAGTCGGCGACGAGCTGGTGCACCGAGACCTGCTCGGCCGCCTCCTGCAGGGCCAGCAGCTTGTCGGGGTCGAGCACCCGCTCGGGGACCGGCGGCTTGACGCTCATCCTGTGGAGGATCTCCAGCTCCTCGTGCGCGCTGGGGTGCGGCACCCGTACCCGGAACAGGAACCGGTCGCGCTGCACCTCCGGCAGCGGATAGACGCCCTCGGACTCGATCGGGTTCTGGGTGGCGAGCACGATGAACGGCCTGGGCAGCGGGTGGGTGACGCCGGCGAGGGTGACCTGCCGCTCGGCCATCACCTCCAGCAGCGCGGACTGGACCTTGGCCGGGGCGCGGTTGATCTCGTCGGCCAGCAGGAAGTTGACGAACACGGGGCCGAGCTCGACATCGAACTTCTCGTTGGAGGGGTGGAAGACCCGGGTGCCGATGATGTCGCTCGGCACGAGGTCGGGGGTGAACTGGATCCGGGCGAACGTGCCGCCCACGACAGTGGCCAGGGTGGAGGCGGCGAGGGTCTTGGCGACGCCTGGGACTCCTTCGAGCAGGCAGTGCCCACGGGCCAGCAGGGCCACGATGAGTCTTTCGACCATGTGGTCCTGGCCGACGATGACACGCCGGACCTCGTCGAGACTTTGACGCAGCAGTGCCGCGTCGTTTCCGCCTGGCAACTCTTCGGCGACGCTCATGACGCCATTCCACCAAACGCGCCGCAAACGTGCACGACGCCACGTCTGTGCTTTCATGGCAAACGTGGCAAGTCCCCTGCAGTACGGCGATCCACCCCGGCTGGGACCTTACGTGGTCCAGGCCCGCCTGCACACTGCCCCGGCCGGCTTCGTGTACCTCGGCCAGGCACCCGACGGGCGCGCGGTGTCCGTCGCCGTGCTCACCCGAGGGGCCGCGCTCGACGCCGCCGCCCGTGACCGGTTCGTGACCGCGATCAGGGAGGCCAGGGGCGAACGGTCCGGATTCCGCGGCTGGCTCGGACGTTCCGGGCGGTCGCGGAGCGCGGTGCTGGACGACACGCCCGACGTGCTCGCCTTCGACGGCGGGCACGCGCCCTGGGTGGCGGTCCCGTACGTGCCCGGCCGGCCCGGGGCCGAGCGTTTCCTCGATCCCGTCATGGTGGGCGGGACGTTCATCGGCGAGGCGCACGGGCCCGACTTCGTGCCGTACTGGCTGACCGACCGCGCGCCGGCGCTGCCCGGCCCGACGCGGCAGCGCAGGCCGCTCACCGAGACCCGCAAGCGGGTCCTGATGGCCGCGCTGGCGCTGGTGTTGCTGCTGATGCTGGTGACGGCGATCCTGCTGCTGCTGTTGCTGGGCCGGCGCGACAGCGAGCCGCAGCCCCGGCAGCTGCCGCCGACGGTGTTCGTGCCGACGCCGCCGCCGACGCCGGCCAGCCCCGAGCCGCGGCCATCGCCGTCGACGTCGCCCTCCCCGTCGGAGAGCGGGCAGGTCACGCCCGGTCAGACACCGGGCGACGAGCTGGGTGAGGAGTCCCCGCTGTTCCATTAGTTTGAGCCTGACGTAACAGGAGGCTTTAGCTTCCGCGGCATGGAATTCATCGTTCACGACACCCTCACGCCGATGGCCGCCCTGCTGCGCGAGCCGCTCGAACGGCGGCCCGGCGCGCTGCGGGACATCCTGGAGCCGACGCGCTCGGAGATCCCGATGCCCGGCGACATCGTCGACATCCACCACCAGGGCGGCGGCTTCCGGGTCGACGCCGACGATCCGCGCTACCTGCCCGCCGTCCAGCGCATGATCGACGCCGACGTGCTCGGGCAGGTGCGGCGGGAGCTGGAGCGCGCCTCCGACCGGCTGCGTGACGCCAAGCAGCGGGAGTCGGTGCAGGTCATGCTCATGTTGGGCAATCCGGATAACGAGCATTTGATGAAGGTGGGCGGCGGCTACTACGGCATGGGCGGCTCGCCCGGCTGGCTCTACCTGCTGGCCTGGCCGTCGGACGAGGTGATCGGCCGGATCGGGCACCTGGCGGTGCACGAGTTCCACCACAACGTCCGCTACACCAACGTCGAGTGGAACCCGGTGACCGTGACCGTGGGCGAGCACGTGGTGGCCGAAGGGCTGGCCGAGGCGTTCGTACGGGAGCTGTCGGGGGCCGAGGCCATGGGGCCGTGGTCGTCGATGGTGAGCGGGGAGGCGTACGAGCGGGCGTACGAGCTGATCATGGCGGACTTCTCGCTGGCCGGGATGCAGCACACGTCGAAGTACGTGGTGGGGGACAGCGTGGCGCGCATGTTCGGGCAGGAACCGCGCGGCATCGCCGACATGGCGGGGTACGCGGTGGGACTGCACCTGGTCGACCGGGCCCTGGCCGCCACCGGCCTCACGGCCACGGAGGCGACCGTGCTGCCCGCGGCCGAGCTCCTGCGCCGCGCCGCCATCCACCCCTGACCTCCTCGCCCGCCCCCGAAGGACCCCACGGGCCCCCCGGGGGGACGCCGGGGGGACGCCGTCTCAGCTCGGCGAGACGAAGCCCGACTCGTACGCGGCGATCACGGCCTGGGTCCGGTCCCGGGCGCCCAGCTTGGCCAGCACGTTCCCCACGTGCGTCTTGACCGTCTCCTGGCTGACGACCAGCTCGGCGGCGATCTCGTTGTTGGACAGCCCCTTGGTCATCAGCCGCAGCACATCGCCCTCACGGCCGGTCAGCCGGTCGATCCCGGCCACCCGTCCCGGGCCCTGGGACCGGCGTCCGGCCAGCGCCCGGATCGCGGCCGGGAACAGCAGCGACTCCCCCGCCGCGACCAGCTTGACCGCCTTGATCAGGTCGTCCGGCCTGGTGCGCTTGAGCAGGAACCCGCTGGCCCCGGCCCGCAGCGCGTCGTAGACATGGTCGTCGTTCTCGAACGTGGTCACCACCAGCACCTTCGGCGGCGCGTCCAGGGCCAGCAGGCGCTCGGTGGCCTGGATGCCGTCGAGCGCGGGCATCCGGACGTCCATGAGGACGACGTCGGGCCGCTCACGGCGAACCAGGGGCAGGACGGCGGCGCCGTCCGCGGCCTCGCCGACCACGGTCAGGTCCGGCTCGGCGTCGATGATGATCCGCAGTCCGGCGCGGATGAGGTCCTCGTCGTCGGCGATCACGACTCTGAGCGTCATGGGCTCGACCGTAGCGGCAGACGCACCGTGACGCTCCATCCGGCCTCCGTGGGGCCCGCGTCCAGTTCGCCGCGCAGCAGCCGGACACGCTCGCGCATCCCCGTCACGCCCCTGCCTCCGGGACCGCCGCCGGTCCCCCGTCCCGGGTTGGTGACCTCGAGCCTCAGGTCGTCGTCCTGTACGGCGGCGGCCAGGCGTACGGGGCCGTGGCCGTGCTTGATGGCGTTGGTGAGCGCCTCCTGGAGGATGCGGTACGCCTCCCGGGAGACCACGGCGGGCACGGCGGACAGGTCACCCACCTCCTGCCGCACCTGAGCGCCCGAGGCGGCGACGAGCTCGTCGAGGTCGGCCAGCGTGGCCTGCGGCGCCCTGCCCCGCCCCGGATCGCCATCACTGCGAGAGCCGCCGGCCCGGTCGTCGTCGCGGAGCACGCCCAGGACGTGGTCGAGGTCCTCCAGGGCGGTGCGGGCCGACTGCTCGATCGCGGCCAGGGCCTTTCTGGCGATCTCCGGGTCACGGTCGAGGACCCGGCCCGCGGCGGCGGCCTGCAGGGTGACGACGCTCAGCGCGTGTCCGACCGAGTCGTGCAGCTCGCGGGCGAGACGGTTGCGTTCGGCGAGCGTACGGGCGTGCTCTTCGGCGGCGGCCAGGCGTTCGGCCGGGGTGGGGCCGAGCAGGACGGGAGCCAGCCTGGCCAGCAGCTCGCCCGCGCCCGCCACCGTCGCCACCAGCGCCCCCAGCAGCGCCAGCCCGCCCAGCGGCCACAGCACCGCGGGCCATCCCGGCTCCACGACGACGCCGATGACCGGGGTCGCCCGCCCGGCGAACGGCAGCGCGAGCGTGACCAGCGTGAACGGCACGATGGCCAGCGTGGAGCCGCTGAGCAGCCCGCCGACCGCCAGGTGCAGGGTGAACCAGGCGGCGGTCCTGCGTCGCTCCTGCCAGGTGCGGCCCGCCTGCCTGGGCGGGGTCTCGACGTGCGCCCCGAGCAGCCCCTGCGCCGCGTTCACCTCCAGGGCCCGGATCGGCAGGAACAGCCCGGTGACGGCCACCACCGGCAGCACCGCCACGAACACGCCGATCTGGATGGGCAGCAGCAGGTTGGCGTTCTGGCCCTGCCACTGGGCCGCGATCAGGACGCCGGTCATCATGTACGGCATCAGCAGCGCGCCGCCCAGGATGAGGCACGCCCATCGGCGGGGCAGGTTCCTTCTCACATCTGCGATTGTATGTCGATGGATATTCGCTCTCGGTGGAATGCGCCCTTAGAGAAATGCGCCCCCAGCGAAATAATTCCAGAATTCACAGCTGCCGGGTCTAGCGTTTTTCTCGGAAATACCCAGCACAGAAAGGCGACCGGTCATGACGGAGACCCAGCGTGCGGCCTGGCCAGACCAGCTCAGCCAGCGCCTGCTGAAAGAGCGGATCGTCGTCCTCGGCCAGGAGGTCGACGACGAGATTTGCAACCGGCTCTGCGGGGAGCTCCTATTGCTGGCGGCCGAAGACCCACACCGCGACATAACGCTTTACATCAATTCGCCGGGCGGGTCCGTGACCGCCGGGATGGCACTCTACGACATGATGCAGTTCATTCCGTGTGATGTGGCGACGGTGGCGATGGGGTTCGCCGCCTCCATGGGGCAGGTGCTGCTGACGGCGGGCGCCAAGGGCAAGCGCTACGCCCTGCCCAACTCCCGCGTCGTCATGCACCAGCCGCTCGGCGGCATCGGCGGCTCGGCCAGCGACATCCAGATCCAGGCCGACAACATGCTCTACACCAAGCGCCGGATGGCCGAGATCATCGCCCACCACACGGGCCAGCCGCTGGAGCGCATCCAGGCCGACTCCGACCGCGACCGCTGGTTCACCGCCCAGGAGGCGCTGGACTACGGCATCGTCGACCACATCGCAGAAGGGATGAACTGATATGAGCGGCCGCTATGTGCTGCCCTCGTTCACGGAGCGCACGTCGTACGGCATGAGGGAGATGAACCCGTACAACAAGCTCTTCGAGGACCGGATCGTCTTCATCGGCGCCCCCATCGACGACACCGTGGCCAACGACGTGATGGCGCAGCTGCTCACGCTCGAATCGCTCGATCCGGACCAGGACGTGAGCCTCTACATCAACTCCCCCGGCGGCTCGTTCACCGCCATGATGGCCATTTACGACACCATGCAGTACATGCGGCCGGAGATCCACACCGTCTGCATCGGCGAGGCGTCCTCGGCCGCGGCGGTCCTGCTGGCGGCGGGCTCGCCCGGTAAACGCGCCGCCCTGCCGCACGCCCGCGTCCTGCTGCACGAGCCCCACACGGAGGGCGGTCGCGGGCAGGGCAGCGACCTGGAGATCCACGCCAGGGAGATCCTGCGCATGCGCGACCAGCAGGAGGAGATCCTTTCCCGGCACACGGGGCGGGGGATCCTGGAGATCAGGAAGGACATCGAGCGGGATCGGATCTTCACGGCGGAGCAGGCGCGCACGTACAGGCTGGTGGACGACATCTACGCCTCCAGAAAGCGCACCCTGACCCCCACCCGCTGACCCCCACCCCTCCCCCGGCCCCAGGCGCACAACCAACCAAGGCTGGAGCCGCGGGCCGGAGGCAGGGCCCGAGACCGGGAGCGGGGTGATGGTAGGCGGCGGGGTCGCCTCCGAGGGCCCGGCGTCCAAACACCCCACACCTCCGGCCGGCGCGCCGTGAGGCGGGTGCCCCACGGCGGCGGTCATGGTCGCGGCAGGAGCTTCAGGGTCGTGGCTCGGGCCTGGGCGGCGACCATGGGGACGACGTAGGTGCTGCCGTAACGGCGGTACTTGGTGCGGTACGCCGCATCGATCCGGTCGTTGACGCCGGGATCGTTCTCCTCGGCCAGGGCGACGTCCTTGTCGATGCCGCCGGCGGTGATGTGGGCGTGGTGGCCGGCCCGGGCGGTCCGGTACCAGGCCCCGTCGCTGCCTCGGTAGGAGCGGATGTAAAGATCGTCACCGTCACGGACGACCCAGATGGGCACCGGTGTGCGCGGCGTGCCGTCGTCGCGGACGGGCGCGATCCGCAGCTCCTCCGCGGTGCCGATACGGGCGAGCTCGTCGCTGGTCCATGAAGTCATGGCGGATGTCCTTTCCTGTGGTGCCGGCCGGTCACAGGCCGGTCATGCGTTCCAGGTGTTCGGGATAGCGGGCGCCCTGGATGTCGATCTTCGCGGCGGCGGCGTCGATGTGTTCGAGGTCGTCGGCGGCGAGCTCGACGTGGGCGGCGGCGATGTTCTCCGCCAGTCGCTCCGGCCTGCGGGTGCCGGGGATCGGGACGATCCAGGGCTGCTGGGCCAGCAGCCAGGCCAGCGCGATCTGTGCGGGTGTGGCGCCCTTGCGCCGGGCGATGGCGCCCAGGAGATCGACGAGCGCCTGGTTCGCCTTCCTCGCCTCGGCGGTGAAGCGCGGGATGCTCGCGCGGATGTCGGCGCGGTCGAAGGTGGTGGCCGCATCGACGGTGCCGGTGAGGAATCCTTTGCCGAGCGGGCTGTAGGGGACGAAGCCGATGCCGAGTTCTGCCAGGACCGGCAGGACCTCCTGTTCGGGCCTGCGCCACCACAGGGAGTACTCGCTCTGCACGGCGGTCACGGGCTGGACGGCGTGGGCGCGGCGGATGGTGCCGGCGGCTGCCTCGGACATGCCGAAGTGCCGGACCTTGCCGTCCTGGATGAGCGTTTTGACCGCTCCGGCGACGTCCTCGATCGGCACCTGCGGGTCGACGCGGTGCTGGTAGTACAGGTCGATCACGTCGATGCCGAGCCGCTGGAGCGAGCCGTCGACGGCCTGCCGGATGTGCTCGGGCCGGCTGGACAACCCGGCCTGGCGGCCCTCGGCGTCGAACGCGAATCCGAACTTGGTGGCGATCACGACCTGATCGCGGACGGGGGCGAGGGCCTCGCCGACCAGTCGCTCGTTGCGGAACGGCCCGTAGACCTCGGCGGTGTCGAAGAACGTGACGCCGCGCTCCACCGCTGCCCGGATGAGCGCGATCATCTCCTGCCGGCTGCCGGGGTTGGGGCCGTAGCTCTGGCTCATGCCCATGCAGCCGAGGCCGATCGCCGAGACCTCGAGATCACGGCCGAGAGTTCGCTTGTCCATGGTCGGCTCCTTCGTCGATCGTTTCACCGCTGATCATGATCGTCTGTCGCATCGCCGTCCGGGCGCGTACGTCCCGTCGTCGCTGTGAGGGCGGGTCCGAGCAGCCGGCTTGCGGCTGCGGCGGCCAGCGTGGCCGCGGCGGCGATGAGCAGGCTGGTACGCAGGCCGTGCAGGAAGCCGGCCGGTTGGGCGAGCAGCGCGCCGAAGACCGCGACGGCCAGGGCACCGCCGACCTGCCGGCTGGTGTTGAACACGCCGCCGGCGACCCCGGCACGGTGGGGCGGGACGGCGTCCAGCAGGGCGGCGGTCATCGGCGGCATCACGAGCGGACCGCTCAGTCCGATCGGGACCATCAGGGCGGCCAGGGCCCAGACCGGGGTCGAGGCGGGCGCGAGGGCGAGGATCGTCAGGCCCGCCGTCATGAGGGCCAGGCCGGTGGTGATGAGTGCCCGCGTGCCGATCCTTTCGGTGATGCGCGCGCTGAAGGGGGTCAGGACGGCGCCGACGAGCATCATCGGAGCGAACGCCGCTCCGGCGGCCAGGGCGGACAGGCCGCGCAACTGCTGGAGGTACAGGCTCATCACGAACGGCAGCCCGTAATAGCCGACGACGAACGCGAAACCGACGACGACGCTGACCGTCGCGGTCCGGGAGGCGAACAGGTCCAGCGGCACCATCGGGTGGGTGCGGAGCGCCTGGGCCGCGAGGAAGACGGCGAGCGCCACGCCCGCCACCGCGAACGCGGCGATCACCCGGGGCTCGGCGAACCCGACTGCGCCGGCCTCGATCGCGCCGTAGGTCAGCCCGCCCATCGCCAGGACCGCGCTGACCTGGCCCGGCCAGTCGAAGGGGACGCGCCGGTGGGGCGAGCGCTGGGTGCGGACGAGCAGGATCAGGGCCGCCGCGGCGACGGGCAGGTTGATGAAGAAGATCAGCCGCCAGCTGAGCATGGTCAGCAGTCCGCCCAGGACGGGGCCGCACGAGGAGGCGACGGCGCCGCCCATCGCCCACACCGCGACCGCCCGTCCTCGCCGGACCGGGTTCGGGTAGGCGTGGCCGATCAGCGCCATCGAGGAGGGCATCATCACGGCGGCCGCCGCGCCCTGGACGAGGCGGGCGGCCACCAGCGCGCCCAGGTTCGGCGCCAGACCGCAGGCCGCCGAGGCCAGGGCGAAGATCGTCACCCCGAGGCCGAAGGCGCGGCGCGCTCCGACGCGGTCGGTCAGAGAACCCGAGGACAGCAGCAGCGCGGCGAACATCAGCGTGTAGCCGTCGACGACCCACTGCAACCCGGTGATGCCACCGCCGACGTCGTACCGGATCGACGGCAGGGCGACGTTGACGATGACCGCGTCGAGGGTGATGACGAAGAATCCGAGCACGGCGGCGGCCAGCGCGCGGCCGGCAACGGCGCGCGGCCGGTCGGAGCCGGCGGCGATGGCCGGGCAGGCGGTGCGCGTGGTGGACATCAGCGGTGATCTCTTCGCAATGCGGAGTGGGCAAACGGACGGGCTGCTCAGGGCTGCGGCCACACCGTGGCGGGCGAGCCGTACATTGATGGCGCGGCCTGGCGGAAAGGTGGGGCCAAGCGGGCACCCGCTCCTCAGGACCTGGGCATCAACCACGAAACCGCAGGTGGGCGCGGTGAGGGAGTCCCTGTCGTTGCCTGTACTGGCAGAACACCCCATGCCGGGTTTGAACCGGCCGGATGCATCCCGTACGACGGCAAGCCCTGCACCGCTCCCGCGACGAACACCCGGCCTCGGGACGGCCGCCGCGCTTCTGGGTGCCAGCGTTGTCGAACGCCGCGTCCAGCAAGGTCTTCACCGTCGTGTCCACCGTGGCGGCGGGCAGCACATACGACCGGCACCAGCCGGGAAAGCGCTGGTGAGATGGCCGCAAAGAGTTCCTGCTGTTCCCTGTACTGGCAGAACACCCCACAGCGTCGAGATCCGGCCTACCCTGCGAAGACATGGACAACCGCAGTGAGGTCCGCGAGTTCCTGATCTCGCGGCGAGCCAAGATCACCCCGCGGCAGGCCGGGCTGCCCGCCTACGGCGGCCATCGGCGCGTCCCCGGGCTGCGCCGCGAGGAGGTCGCCATGCTCGCCGGCGTCAGCGCCGAATACTACGCCCGCCTGGAGCGGGGCAATCTCAGCGGCGTCTCCGAAAGCGTCCTGGAATCCCTCTCCCGTGCCCTGAAGCTGGACGAAGCCGAGCGCGCCCACCTGTTCGACCTGGCCCGAACAGCCAACGCCGGCCCCCGCACCCGCCGTCGCCCCACCCAGCAGCAGATCCGGCCCGGCATCCAGCGCCTCCTGGACTCCATGACCGACGCGGCCGCCTATGTCCGCAACGGACGCCTGGACATCGTGGCCGCCAACCGGCTTGGCCGGGCCCTCTACGCACCCGTCTTCGACGATCCGGTCCGGCCCGTCAACCTCGCCCGGTTCCGCTTCCTCAACCCCCGCGCCCACGACTTCTACCCCGACTGGGACGAATCCGCCCACACGACCGTGGCCCTGCTGCGTACCGAAGCAGGCCGCGACCCCTACGACCGGGCGCTGACCGACCTCGTCGGCGAACTCGCCACCCGCAGCGAGGAATTCCGCGCCCTGTGGGCCGCCCACAACGTCCGCCTGCACCACACCGGCGTCAAGAACTTCCACCACCCCGTCGTCGGCGACCTCAGCCTCCCCTTCGAAGCCATGCCGCTGCCCGCCGACCCCGGCCTGACCCTCACCGCCTTCAGCGCCGAACCCGGCACCCCGGCCCACGACGCGCTCACCCTCCTCGCCAGCTGGGCCTCCACGCTCGAACAGACCGAACCAGCCCGCGAAAGCGACCAGCCCCGCACCACGGACGCCTGACCCACGCCGGCCACGAACCAGCCCCACCCGTGGCAGCCGCGACGGCCGGGCCCGGTCGGCCGCGTGCGTCGGGGATCCGGGCCGGTCCGGTAACGTTTTGCGACGTGGCCCACTACTTCTCCGAACAGCCGAAGGCAGCGAGCAAGCCGGGCTCCGTCGACCTGGTCCTGCCCGATCTGCACCTGCGGCTGGAGACCGACAGCGGCGTGTTCTCGCCGGAACGGGTCGACGTGGGCACGCGCATCCTGCTGGAGACCGTCCCGCCGCCACCGCAGGAGGGCGATCTGCTCGACCTGGGCTGCGGGTACGGGCCGATCGCGCTGACCATGGCCTCCCGGGCGCCCGAGGCGACCGTATGGGCCGTCGACGTGAACCGGCGCAGCCTGGAGCTGACCGCCAGGAACGCCCAAGCCGCGGGCCTTTACAAAGTACGGTCAGCACATATCGACGAAGTACCAGATGAAGTGAAATTTCGGGCAATCTGGTCTAATCCTGCGATCCGTATTGGGAAGCAGGCCCTGCACGACATGCTCACCAGGTGGCTGACGCGGCTCACTCCCGACGGCGTCGCCTACCTGGTCGTCCAGAAACACCTCGGCTCGGACTCCCTGCAGCGCTGGCTCGGCGAGCAGGGCTGGCAGGCCTCCCGCGAGGCCAGCCGGGCCGCCTACCGCATCCTGAAGGTGACCCGATGAGAAGGCAACTGCGCCCCACCGACGTCAAGCGGCTCAACCGCACCTGGCGCAGGAACACCCAGAACCGCCTCGCCATGATCATCGAGTCGGTCACCGGCCCGTTCAACATCGGCTCGATCTTCCGCAGCGCCGCCGCGTTCGGCGTGGACGAGATCTGGCTCGCCGGCAACGCCACCCCGCCGACCAACCCCAAGGCGGGCAAGACCGCACTCGGCACCGAACGCCTGGTCACCTGGCACGAGCCGATCCTGGCCACCGAGGCGGTCAAGGCCGCCAAGGCGGGGGGCTACACCGTGCACGCCATCGAGCTGACCGCCGAGGCCGTGCCGCTGCACCGCGCCGACCTGGGCCGTGACGTGTGCCTGGTGGTCGGCAGCGAGGATCACGGCTGCTCCCCCGCACTGCTCGAGGCCGTGGACGGCGTCTGCTACATCCCGCAGGTCGGGCGGGTCGGGTCGTTCAACGTGGCGGTGGCCGCCGCCATCGCGCTGTCCGAGGCTCGCCGCCAAGAGTGGGAGAATCTCCTCGAACCGTAACCGACCCGTTCACCCACGGAAGGCATACTCAGGACGTGCTGAGCCGTCGATTCGCCTTTCTCGACCATCCGGGCCCGCTGGCGTTCGCGCATCGCGGAGGCGCCGCCGAGGGCGCGGAAAACTCCATCGCGGCCTTCGAACGGGCGGTCGGGCTCGGCTACACCTATCTGGAGACCGACGCGCACGCCACCTCCGACGGCGTGCTGCTCGCCTTCCACGACCACACGCTCGACCGGGTGACCGACCAGCGGGGCCGCATCTCGGAGCTGCCCTACCGGGCGGTCAGGCAGGCCCGCATCGGCGGGGTTCACGAGATCCCGCTGCTGGAGGACCTGCTGGGCACCTGGCCCGAGGTCCGCTTCAACATCGACGTCAAGGAGGCCGCCGCCATCGCGCCGCTGGCCGAGGCGATCCGGCGTACCAACTCCTATGACCGCATCTGCCTGACCTCCTTCTCCGACGAGCGGTTGACGCTGGCCAGGGCGGCGATGGGCAGGGAGGTGTGCTCGGCGCTCGGCCCGCGCGGCGTCGCCGCGCTGCGCGCCGCCGCGTCCACCTCAGGCTACGGCCGCCTGCTGGCCCGTCTGTCGCGCGCCGGCGTCCCGTGCGCGCAGGTGCCGGTGGGCTTCCGCGGGCTGCGGGTGACCACCCGGAGTCTGGTACGTACGGCGCACGCCATCGGCATGCAGGTGCACGTATGGACCGTCAACGACCCCGTACGCATGGAACACCTGCTCGACCTGGGCGTGGACGGCCTCATGACCGACAACGTCACCGGCCTGCGTACCGTCCTGGAGCGCCGCGGCCAATGGCATCCCGGCAGCCTGGCCGCGTGATCCGGCCGGACGGCCCGGGCTCCGCGGCACGAGCGAGCATCCAGAGCACGGCGTACCAGCCCCAAGAAGCCAAGAAAGCCCCATAAGCCTGCAGGCCGGGCCGCCCGGCCGCATAGGAGCGACTCGACACCATGCCCGTACCCGCACCCCCCGCGGCCCTCGACGACTCCCCCGCAGCCCGCAGGCGCGAGCAGCGCGGCTGGTACTTCTACGACTGGGCCAACTCCGCCTTCTACACCACGATCATCTCGGTCTTCCTCGGCCCGTACCTCATCCCGGTCGCCAAGACCGCGGCCTGCGCCAAGGACTTCCCGAACATCGTCTCCGGCACGTGCGTAGCCGACTTCGACAAGCTGGTCAAGAGCAACCCGGGCCTGGGGTACGTCGACGTGCTCGGCGCCGACATCAGGCCGGCCGCGTTCTTCGCGCTGACGCTGACGATCGCGGTGTTCCTGCAGATCGTGGTGCTGCCCGTGGTGGGCGCGCTGGCCGACCACACCGGGCGCAAGCGGGAGCTGCTCGGCGGCTTCGCCTACGTCGGGGCGCTGGCCACGATGGCCCTGTACTTCGTCGAGGGCGACCGCTACATGCTGGGCGGGGTGCTGTTCATCCTGGCCAACCTCGCCTACGGCTCCTCGGTCGTGGTCTACGACTCCTTCCTGCCGCAGATCTCCACCCCGGCCGAGCGCGACAGGGTGTCCTCGCGCGGCTGGGCCATCGGCTATCTGGGCGGCGGCCTGCTGCTGGCCCTCAACCTCGTCCTCTACACCCAGCATGAGGCCCTGGGAGTTGCCGAGGGCATGGCGGTGCGCATCAGCATGATGTCGGCCGGCCTGTGGTGGGCGATCTTCACGATCATCCCGCTGCTGCGGCTGCGCAACCGTCCCGTGCCCGCCCACGAGACCACGGCGCTGCGCTCGGTCGGCGGCAGCTTCCGCCAGCTCGGCCGCACCCTGGCCGAGCTGCGCCGCTATCCGTTGACGCTGCTGTTCCTGGTGGCGTACCTGATCTACAACGACGGCGTGCAGACGGTGATCGGCAACAGCGCGGCCTTCGCCTCCGAGGCCCTCAAGCTCGACAAGACGGTGCAGATCACGGCCATCCTGATGGTGCAGTTCGTGGCGTTCTTCGGCGCGCTGCTGCTGGGCCGGCTGGCCCGCAGCATCGGCACCAAGCGCGCGGTGCTGGCCAGCCTGGTGCTGTGGACGGCGATCGTGGTGGCGGCGCTGTTCGTCCAGGAGGGGCAGGAGCTGCAGTTCTACCTGATGGCGTTCGCGATCGCGATCGTGCTGGGGGGCACGCAGGCGCTGTCGCGCTCGCTGTTCTCGCAGGTGATCCCGAAGGGGCGGGAGGCCGAGTATTTCAGCCTGCTGCAGATCAGCGACAAGGGCTCGGCGTTCATCGGCTCCTTGACGGTCACGATCGCGCTCAATCTGAGCAACAGCTACCGGATCGCCATCGTGTCCATGATCATCTTCTTCATCATCGGCTTCGTCCTCCTGGCCCTGACCAACCTCCCCAGGGCGATCCGCCAAGCCGGCAACGAGGTCCCCGACCGCATCTGACCCCCATCCCCCGGGCAAACCCCTCGCGCCCGTTCACCGGGAGAGCAGCCGCATGAGGCACCATCCCACGTGGACACGAGGCGCCATCCCACGTGGACACGCGCTGGTGGTCCGGTCCGCAGCCGCCCGCCGCCGTGGGCGACCGGCCTCCGGGGTCGTCCCCGGCGTTCGGCAGCGTAACTCCCGGCGCGTTCCTGGCGCGTTCCTGGCGTTCGGCGGCTGCCCTCCCAGCGGTTTCCTGGACGAGCACACAGGCGGCTCGCCCAGGTGCCCGCACCGAGACGAGCAACCAGACGCCACATCCAAGCGCTCACACCGAGACGCACCACCTGACGGCACATGAAGCGCGCGTGCCGGGACGGACCGCCAGACGGCACATCCAGGCGCTCGTGCCGAGGCGAGCAGCCGCGCGGATCGTCCAGGCGCTCAGACCGGGACGGACCGCCAGACAGCACATCCAAGCGCTCGTGCCGAAGTGAGCAGCCGCGCGGATCGTCCAGGCACTCACACCGGAACGGACCACCAGACGGCACAACCAAGCGCTCGCGACGAAAACGAGCCGGGCGGATCGTCCACGTGCTCGCGACGAAACGAGCAGCTAGGCGGCTCATTCAAGCGCTCGCGCCGATCACGACAACTCGCCGCAGGCTTCCAGCGGGCGGCCAGGCAGGAGGGTTCAGTCGTTTGGGCTGTGTGGCGGATCGGGGCCGGAGTCAGGCAGGGGTTCAGAGCTCGAGTCGGCCGGAGCGTCAGGGCACGGGCCGAGCTTGTGGGCGATCCAGAACGCCGTCCCTGCGAGGGCAGCCGTGCCCACGATGGCGAACAGCACCCACCACCCCCGATGACCGTTGCCGTACGAGTCGCCGGTGGTGCGCCCGGCATCGGAACCCGGCACGCCTGCACCATCCGGCGTGCCAGTACCGCCTGGCGCGCCCGTACCGCGCGGCGGGGAGCCTCCCGGGAGCGACGAGGCGCCGTCGCCAGATGAGGTTGATGGGCCGCCGGTATCGGGCAGAACGGACGAGCCGCCGTCGCCGGGTCGAGTCGCCGCGTCGTCAACGTCGTGCGAGGGCGGCCACCCCTCGGCTCCATCGAGGGACGACCAGCTTCTATGGCCTTCAAGCGACCCCCAAGCCCCAGCGTCCGACGACCAGCCCACGCCGTCCGGCGACCAGCCCCCGCCGACAGGCAGCGAGCCTCCCCCACCGGGCGACCAGCCTGCGGCACCAGACGGCGAACCTGACCCGTCAGGCGACAGGCCCACCGCGCCAGGCGGCGAACCGACACCACCCGGCGACCGACCAGCGGCACCCGCCTGCGAACCGACACCACCCGGCGACCGACCAGCGGCACCTGCCTCCGAGCCGACACCACCCGGAGACTGGCCCACGCCGCCAGACGGCGAACCGGCACCACCAGGCGACCAGCCTGCGGCGGCAGGCGGCGAGCCTGTGCCGGGCTGCGCGGTCGAACTGTCGGAGTGGCCGGATCCTCGGGGAAGCATGGTGGCGTCTCGAGACGGCGAGTTAACGCCGGAGGGCGGAACCCCGTTTGGCGGCGTCTCTGAGCTGCCGGCGCCGCGTTGCACGGGTCCGCTCCCCCCTTTCCAGGTCGGTGAAGTGGCGCTGCCCGACGCCTGTGAATCCGGTCCGCCTCGGGGGTGTAAATCCGGCCCGCCTCGCGCCGGTGAGCGTCCGTCGCGCTTCTGCGGCCCTCCGCCGGCACGCGATGCTGACGGACCTGCGACGCCCCGGAAGGTGCGTGTCCCGTCACCGGCGCCCGCGGGCCCGGGGCCGTGCGAGGCACCCTGCCCCTCGCCGCCCCCCAAACCGCTGGAGGGGGACGGTTGCGCCTCCGCCCCACCCTGTGATCGTCCGTCGTCCGAGCGAGGCTGCGAGCCCTTGCCTGGTCTTGAGCTCCCGCCCGATCCGGCGCCTGAGTGGTCCCTCGCCGGACCCGTACGCACCGCTTTGCCGTCCCCACCATCGCCCTCCCCGTCATCGTCATCGCCCCCGTCGCCATCCGCGGAGGCGGCGGCGACCTGGACCGCGCCGAGCGGCGACGCCGCCCGGGCCTCCCGCCGCCCTGGTAGCGCCGCCGTGGTGCCCAGGACGAGCGCGACGGTGACGGCCGGCAGGAGCCATCGTGGTCCCCGTCTCATCGGCGTCTCCCGTCGGTAGGTCCCGTACGCTGCCGGTTCTCAGCCTGCGGGCCTACGATGGCGCCTGCGTTAGCGGCGGATGAGAGGTCTCTCATCGACAGGCGGACGCCCGATCCCGGAAGCCGTCCAAGGCGGCACGCCAGTCACGGCAGTCCGGGCGGCTCTGATCGCTACAGCCAGGGACTGACTGCAGGCACGGCGGTGCGGCCGGTGATCTGGTCACAGCGACCCGGGACGCCCTCCGGGTGCAACGGCGCGGCCGACGTCCTCGTCACGAGGTTCAGGGGCCCAGGCCGGTCACGGCGGTGCGATCGGTGGGCTGGTCACGGCAGAGGGCGGAGTGCCCGGTCGGCAGTGCGGTGGGGGGCCGGCCGCAGCGGACGGCGGTTTGCCCGATCACCACAGTACGGCCGGTGGGATGGTCGCGGCGGACGGCTGCGTGCCTGGTCATGACTGTGCTGCGAGGAGCATGGTGCCGGGGCCCTGGGCCGCGCCCGGGCCGCGTACGGCTGAGACCGTGTCCGCGGTGGCCTCGTCGCCGCAGTGTGGGCAGGTGACGACGGGGGTGAAGCGCTCGCCGCAGGAGTGCACCAGGAGAGCGGGCGGGCCGCCCGGCGGCGTGGACCAGCGATCGCCCCAAGCCATCAACGTCAGCAGGGCCGGCACGATATCGCGGCCCGCCTCGGTGAGGACGTACTCGTGGCGCACGGGACGCTCCTGGTACGGCCGCTTCTCCACCACGCCGGCCGCCACCAGATGCTCCAGGCGGCGGGTCAGGAGGTTGCGCGAGATGCCCAGGTCCTCCGCCAGGTCGTCGAACCTGCACAGGCCCAGGAACAGGTCACGCAGGATCAGCGGTGTCCACGGCTCGGCGACCACGCCGACGGCCTGGGCGATGGAGCAGTGCATCTCACCGAACCTGTTCATGGACCCAGGATAGTGGGTTGATAAAGTGAACCTATGACAGTTCACATTCAGAACTCACCTGCCGCCGCCTACCGCCGGGCCGGTGAGGCACACGACGTCGACGCCCTCGTCGCCACGCTGGCCGACGACGTGGTCTTCCGCTCGCCGCTCAGCGCCAATGCCGCCTTTCAGGGCAAGGAGCAGGTACGGGAGCTGTTCTCGGTCGTGTTCGGCGTGCTGTCGGACCTGCGCTATCAGAGGGACATCGGCGACGAACGTACGCGGGCCCTGACCGCGACCGCCCGGCTGGGGCGCCAGGAGATTCACGAGGCGGCGCTGGTCGAGGTGGGCGAGGACGGGCTGATCAAGGAGATCACCATGTGGATCCGACCCCTGCCTGGGCTGACGGCGATGATGGCCGCACTCGGCCCCGGCATGGCGCGCACCACCGGCACACCGGGCCTCCCTTGGCTCGTTGCCGCCGCCGTCAAGCCGCTGGCGGTAATGACCCGCTTCGGTGACAGGACCCTGGTCCCTCTCCTGACCCGCAGGCGTCCCCGCTAGAGCCCAACCGGGCGCCCGTCTCGTGCCACTCCGCCCCGGTTCGCCATCATGCCCAGTTCCGCCCCGACTGCCCTGCCCTGCCCTGCCCTGCTCGCCCGGAGGATGGTCGCGCTCGCCGGGTTCAAGACACCCGGCCAGGCCGTTTGAGAGCCCACGCCCCGCCGGTCTCACACCAACCAAGGAGGTTCACTGATCCGAAGAGAGAGCAGTGCTCTTGACAATGCTCTCTCGAAGCGAGAGCATTGCTCTCACTAAAGAGCAACGCCCTCTTCAAGGAGCATTGATGGCCCCCAGGCTCACCTCCCTGGCCTTCGCCGCCGCCGGCATCCTCTTCCTCGCTTATCCCGCCATCCGCCCCTCCGGCGACGACGCCACAGCCATGGCCTCCACGGCGTGGGTCGCCGGGCACGCGGCCGCCATGCTCGGTTTCGTGCTGCTCGGCCTGGCCGTGCTCGGGCTGCACCAGGTGCTCGGCGACCGCCTCTCCCTGCGTGCCGCCGTCGTGACCTGGGTGGGCGCGGGCCTGACGCTCCCGTACTACGGTGCCGAGGACTTCGGCCTGAACGTGATCGCCCGGCGTTCCCTCCACGACCAGGCGCCCGCGCTGATGGACCTGGCCGAGGAGTTCAGGTACGGTCCTGTCGCGATCACCATGTTCGCCGTGGGACTCCTTGTTCTGGCCGTCGGCGCGGTGATGGCGGCGATCGCCGTCTGGCGGTCCGGAATGCTGCCCAAGTGGAGCGGGACGGCTCTGGCGCTGGGGTTCGTGCTGTTCATTCCGCAGTTCTTCGGCCCGTATCCGCTGCGGATCGCGCACGGCGCGCTGATCATGATTGGCGGGGTCTGGCTGGCGGCGGCCCTGGTCAGGGCCGGAACGCGGGCCCGATCGGCGACTGTGTGAAGAACCGACGCCCCAAGCGCGATTGGATCACCCCGCGGGTGGGAATCCCATCACGGTACCAAGCGTTAGACACCGTGGGAGACAGATCCCCCCACGCAAGGGGGCCCTGTAGGAGGCATTTAGACATGGGCGAGCGCGCGCTTCGTGGCACCCGGCTCGGGGCAACCAGCTACGAGAACGACCGTAACACGGATCTGGCCCCGCGCCAGGAGGTGTCCTACACCTGTCCTAAGGGCCATCGCTTCGAGGTTCCGCTTGCAGCCGAGGCTGAGATCCCCGCTACCTGGGAGTGCCGCATGTGCGGCGCGACCGCGGTGCGGGTGGACGGCGAGCAGCCGGAGTCCAAGAAGGTCAAGCCCCCGCGGACACACTGGGACATGCTCCTGGAGCGGCGGTCGATCGAAGATCTTGAGGAGGTGCTCAACGAGCGGCTCGCGGTTCTGCGGGCCCAGCGTCGTAAGAGCGCCTGACCTCCTCTCACGGTGAAACCCCCGGGCTACCCGCCCGGGGGTTTCTTCATGCCCACACCACGAAGATGCCCACACCACGAAGATGGTGCCAGGGTCAGGTCAGGACCCTCGGCCCGAGGCGGCCGTGGTTGACGCGATCCGGCGCGCCCGCGCATCCCGACGACGCGTCCGTCCTTGACCGCGAGGTCCAGGCCGTCAGTGCCGTGCAGGAGCGTCGCGCTCTGCACTCCCCGTCCTGCGCGCGCAGACCGCTCTCGGGCAAGGAGCCGACGCGGGCCCGCCAGGGCTCTACCTCCCAGCCCGGACGGCGTCCGCGTCCCCCATGGCCCGGCGAGCCTACGGCATGCGTCCTCCCGGGGCCGATAGACCTCGAACGCAGGCCCCACCGGGACGATCAGTCGCGGTCCTCGCGGATGACCTCGCCGTGCACCACCCGGCCGCTGTCCGGCACTCTCACGTCCTGGTGGGGCGGGAAGAGGTTCGCGTACGGGGAGCTCGCGGCCAGCCGCTTGACCCGGCGGTCGAAGAACCAGGCGCCCAGGCGGCGCATCAGAGGCCGCGTGAACGGCAGGATGCACAGGAACCCGAAGACGTCCGTGAAGAAGCCCGGCGTCAGCAGCAGCGCGCCGCCCACCAGGACCAGGCCGCCGTCGGCGAGCTCGCGCTCGGGCATCCGGCCGGACCCGATCGCCTCCTGGAGCGCCCGCCAGGCCCTGCGGCCCTCGCGGCGTACCAGCCAGGCGCCGAGCAGGCTGTCGGCGATGAGCAGGGCCACGGTGGCGGGCCCGCCGATCACCGAACCCACCTGGATGAGCAGCCAGATCTCCAGGACGGGGACGACCAGGAAGGCCAGGAAGAGCAGCAGCCGCATCGTTTCCTCGATTCCGCACCAGCGCGTTACACCAGGAACAACGGCCGACGGCCCCAAAGCGTTCCTGGCTGCTAGCGCGCCCTGGGCACCGAGTCGAGCAGCAGCCTGGTGTAGGGATGCTCGGGCTCCGCCAGCACCCTCGCGACGGGCCCACGCTCGACGACCACCCCTCTGTGCAGCACCAGCGTGTCCTCGCACAGGTGGCGTACGACGGCCAGGTCGTGGCTGACGAACAGCAGCGCGACGCCGGATTCGGCGCGCACCCGGTTGAGCAGTTCGAGGATCTGCGCCTGGATGGAGACGTCCAGCGCGGCCACGGCCTCGTCGAGCACGAGCACCGACGGTTCCACGGCCAGCGCCCTGGCGATGGCCAGGCGCTGCCGCTGCCCGCCGCTGAGCTGGTGGGGCCGGGCCCCGGCCTCGCGGCTGCCCAGCCCGACCTGGTCGAGCAGCTCGGGGACGCGCGAGCGGTCCCCGCCGTGCAGCCGGAGCGCCACCTGAAGGCACTCGGCGGCGGTGAGCCGCGGGTCGAGCGACAGATAGGGGTCCTGGAACACCATCTGGATCTCGCGGGCCCGCCGGAGCCGCGCCGCCCGGCCGCGTTCCCTGGCCGAGCGCGCCCGCCCGTCCACGGTGATCGTGCCGGAGTCGGGGGTGACGAGGCCGACGAGCATGCGCGCGATCGTCGTCTTCCCCGACCCGGACTCCCCGACCAGGCCCAGCGAGCCGCCCGGCGGCAGCCCGAAGGACACCTGGTCGGCGGCCACCGAGCCGTGGAAGGACTTGCACAGATCGTGTACGCCGAGCATCACGCCTCCACCAGACGGCAGGCGGCGGAGCCGCCGGACACGGTCACGGGCCGCGGCGACCACTCCTCGCAGGCGTCCGCGGCCCGCGGGCACCGCGGCGCGAACGGGCAGCCGGCGAACGTGTCGTCCAGCGAGGGCGGGCGGCCGGGGATGGGCCGGAGGGGACGGGGATCGTCCAGCTCCGGCGTGCAGGCCAGCAACCCGGCCGTGTACGGGTGGCGGGGGTCCTCGAACAGCTCCTTGGCCGGTCGCGACTCGACCACCGTGCCCGCGTACAGCACGTGCACCCGGTCGCAGAAGGACGCCGCGAGGTGCAGGTCGTGGGTGATGAACAGCATGCCGAGCTCCCGCTCCGCCTGGACCTCGCGCAGCAGGGCGAGGGTCTCGGCCTGCGTGGTGACGTCGAGCGCGCTCGTCGCCTCGTCGGCCAGCAGCAGCGCGGGGTCGGCGGCCAGCGCGGCGGCGACGACCACCCGTTGCAGCATGCCGCCGGACAACTCGTGCGGGTATTGCCGCATGCGCAGCTCGGGATCGCGCAGGCCGACGGCGGCCAGCAGCTCCACCGCCCGGGCGCGTGCCTCGGCCTTGGGGCGGCCCAGCGTGTGCACCATGCGCTCGGTCAGGAAGTCGCCGACCCGGCGGACCGGGTTGAGCGAGGAGCGTGGGTCCTGGTAGATCATCGACACTTGCGAGGCCCGCAGGTCCCTGAGCCGGCCCGGGTCCATCGCGAGCACGTCCTCGCCCGAGACCAGCACCCTGCCGGAGGCCGCCGCCCCGGCGGGCAGCAGCCGCAGCACCGCCCGGGCCAGCGTGGACTTGCCCGATCCCGACTCGCCGACCAGGCCCACGATCTCGCCCTTGCCGACGGCCAGCGACACCTCGCGCAGGATCGGCCGCCGGCCGCCCGCCGTGATCGTCAACTCCTCCACGGAGAGCAGCATCAGGTCCCCCTCACGCCCATGCGGTCGGCCAGGCGTACGCCGATCACGTTGAACGACACGACCACCAGCGCGATGGCCGCGCCCGGCACCAGCACCGGCAGGAACGCGCCCTGCACGATCGCCGGTTGTCCTTCCTTGACCATGAGCCCCCAGTCGGACGACGGCGGCTGAGCCCCGAACCCGAGGAAGCTCAGCGTGGCCAGGCTCATCAGCCCCTCGCCGAACAGCACGACCAGGTAGCCCACGATCGAGCGCGCCATGTTGGGCACCAGGTGCCGCACGCAGATCGCGAACCCGCCCATGCCCTGGACCCGGTAGGCGTCGATGTACGGCTTGCCGCACTCGCCCAGCGCGACGCTCCTGGTGTAGCGGGCGATCGTCGGCGTGTACGCCAGCCCGAGCGCGACCACGGCCGTGGTCATCCCGTTGCCGAACACCGCGACGACCAGCACCACGAACAGCAGCCCCGGGAAGGCGTACATGACGTCGGTCAGCCTGGACACGACGGCGTCCACCCAGCCGCGGTGCCAGGCGGCCAGTGTGCCCAGCGCGACGCCGAGCACGGAGGCGATGGCCAGCAGCGCCAGGGGGCCGATCAGGGAGGTGCGGGCGCCGTACAGGACCCTGGTGAACAGGTCACGGCCGGACTGGTCGGCGCCGAGCGGGTGCTCGGGCGACATCGGCGCGAGCGTGGCGGCGAAGTCGACCCCGTCCGGCTCGTACGGGGCCACCAGCGGCGCGAACACCGCCGCCACCACGACCAGCACCAGGAAGGCGCCGGCCAGCCGGTAACCGAGCGGCCGGGCGGCCTTCGGAGAGAGTGTGGCGACCATCGTGGTCATGCGGGCCTCCGCACCCTGGGGTCGATCAGCGGCTGGGCGAGATCGACGAGCGTGGTCACGAGGATGTACGCGCTCACCATGAGCAACATCACCGCCTGCGTCACCGGGAAGTCGTGCGTGTTGATCGCGTTGACCAGCAGCGAGCCGACGCCGTTGAGCCCGAACGCGGTCTCCACGGTCACCGTGCCCGCCAGCATGCCCGCCGTGACCAGCCCGCACATGGTCACGATCGGCCCCAGCGCGCCCCTGAGCACGTGTCTGACCACGATCAGCCGCTCGGACAGCCCGGACGCGCGGGCCACGGTCACGTGGTCGAGCTCGCGCTGCTCCACCATGGACTGCCGGGTGACCCGGCTGATGATGGCCAGCGCGCCGAGCGCCAGCGTCACGGCGGGCAGCGTCAGGTGCCACAGCGACTGGCCGCCCATGACGGGGAACCAGCCGAGCTGCACGCCGAACAGCGAGATCAGCGCCGTGGCCACCACGAAGGGCGGCACCGAGGTGGCGAACGTCGTGCCCGCCACCACCGCCGAGTCGGTGCGCCCGCCGCGCACCGCGGCCAGCACCCCGAGCGCGACCCCGAACACCACGAACAGCACCGCGGCGTACGCCACCAGCCCGAGCGTGCTCGGCAGCCGCGCCATCAGCAGGTCGAAGACCTGGTCGTTGTACTGGGTCGAACGCCCGAGGTCGCCGGTCGCCGCGTCACCGAGCCATCGTGCGTACTGCACCAGGAACGGGTCGTCCAGGTGGTATTCGGCCCGGACGGCGGCCAGGTATTCGGGCGTGAGGTTCTCCTTGCCGCCCGCCAGGAACGTGACCGGGTCGCCGGGCGCCGCGTAGGACGCCCCGAAGATCACGAACGAGGTGGCGAGCAGCGTGACGAGCAGCCCGGCCAGCTTGCGCACCATGGACTCAGCCCTTGGCCCCGAGGTCGGCCGCCCACGGATAGCCCATGTTCACCTGCGAGGCCGGGGGCCCGGTCACCTTGCTGCCGAGCACGACCGCGTTGGGCACCTCGACCAGCGAGATCCACACCATGTCGGCGGTGAAGCGGCGCTGCAGCTCGATGACGTCCTTGGCGCGGGCCGCGTCGTCGGTGGCGCTCAGCGCCTTGGCGACGAGCTCGTCGTACTCGGGCGAGCTGAACTTGACCCAGTTGTTCGACGAGCCGGTCAGGCCGTTGTCGTAGAAGCCGATCGGGTCGGACTTGGTGATGTACCAGTCGTCGGGCACCAGGTCCACCTGCGCGCGCAGCGACTTGTCGGTGTAGAAGCTGCCGAACTCCGAGGCGGGGACGGTCTTGATCTGCGCGGTCAGCCCGATCTTCTTCGCCGCGTCGACCACCGCGTTGGCGATCACCGTACGGGCCTGCTCGCCGTTGGTCGCCACGATGATCGGCTCCTTCGGCGACCCGGCCTCCTGCACGAGCTTCTTGGCCTCCTCCAGCCGCGGCGTCTCCGGCGACCCCTGCAGCTGGTCGTAGGCCGCCTGGAACGCCTCCTTCTCGTAGGACCACGCCCCCGCCCCGACCGGCACCTTCCACGGCCTGGCCAGCCCCGCGAACCCGGACTTGGCGATGCCCGCCCGGTCGACCGCCAGCGACAGCGCCCGCCGGATCCGCGCGTCCTTCATCACGCCGCGGTCGGTCGGCAGCAGCACGAACACGCGGGTGGTCGCGCCGTAGGCCACGCTCACCGCCTGGTTGCTCTGCAGCGCCACCGCGGGCCCGGTGTCCGACAGGTAGGCCCCCTGCGCCGCCCCCGTGACCAGGCTGTTGACCAGCGCCGTGTCGTCGGCCCACTGGAAGGTGACGCTCTTGGTGAGCGGCTTGACGTCCTTGTTCCAGTACGCGTCATAGCGCTCGATTGTCAGCTGGCTGCCGGACTTCCACTCCTTGAGCCGGTAGGGCCCGCTGCAGGCGTCTTCGTGCCCGGGTGTGCCGAAGTCCTTGCCGAGCTCGTCCACGACCTTCTGGTTCAGCACGATGCCCGCGCCGCCCGCGAGGGCCTGCACGAACAGCGCGTTGGGCCGCTTGAACGCGATCGTGACCTCGTGGTCGCCGGTCTTGGTGACCGACTGCACGTCCTCGAACTCGTCGGACTCGTCCTTGCCCTCACCCGAGTGCCGCTTGAGGCTCCACACGACGTCGTCGGCGGTGACCGGCGAGCCGTCGTGGAACGTGGCGTCCTGGCGCAGCGTGAGGACCATGGTCTTGGGGTCGCGTTGCTCGGCCTTCTCGGCCAGCCACGGCTTGACCGTCATGTCGGGCTGGGTCTGCATGAGGCGCTCGCAGACGTTGGCCATGACCGTGCGGTTGTCGGTGCCGCCGTCGAGGTCGAGGTCGAGGGTGCCGGGCTCCTGGCCGAGCAGCCAGACGGCGTTGTCGAGCGGGCCTGCCGCCTTCGGCGTGCGGTCGACCAGCGTGAGCGTGGCCGGGTCGGGCGCCTTGGTGGTGGCCGCCGGTCCGCCGCAGGCCGCGGTGAGAGCGGCGAGCCCGAGCAGGGCGAGGGTCTTCTTCACGGGGTCACTTCTCCATGCGGTCCGTCGTAGAGGTTCCAGGGCACGCGCTCGTACTCGTGGTCACAGGGCGTGCCGGCCGCGATCAGGTAGTCGCCCGTGGTGAGGTCGACGCAGCTCGACAGCAGGGTCGCCCACCGTTTGACGGCGGGCTGGGTCTCGTCGGGGTGGGTGCAGAGGGACTCGGGGTAGCCCAGGTGGTCGGACATGGCGAGCCTGATGCGCTTGCGGGCCTCGTCGGTGCCGGACGCCTCGGCCACGGTACGCAGCCCGCCCTCGGCCCTGGGCACCCGGAACAGCGAGTCGGCCGAGCCGGGCCGGTAGGTCGCGGCCAGCTGCGGCGGCACGAACGCCTGGTAGTGGTTGCCGTGCACGAGCAGCCCGCCGGTCGGGTACATCCAGCCGATCGCGCCGGGGGTGGTCTCCAGATCGATGGCGAACCCGTCGCGATGGGTGACCAGCGCGTTGCTGGCGATGTGGGCCCGCGACTTGGTCAGCGCCTCCAGCGCGGAGTTGAGGTTGCCGCTGTCGAGCACCTTGCGCCTGATCAGCGTCTGCGGCACGCCCACCGAGTCGTCGAAGCGCCCGCCGAGCCCGTTGGCGTTGAGCGCGATGCCCGCCGAGTTGGCCCCCTGCCGCCCGACCTGCCCCGCCTCCACGTGCATGATGACCGTCGGCCGGCCGGGCTGCACCACCCTCAGCACCATCACCGTGTCGGAGACGCCGTCGCGCCAGTCCCAGTTCTGGCCCGCGTAGACGTGGCCGTCGCCGGAGGCCTCCGGCATCAGCGCGAACGACGTGCACCCGTCGGGCTCCATGGAGCCGAACGTGGTGTCGTAGATGATCTCGCCGCGGGCGTTGAGCGCCAGGATGTCGAGGAAGCCGACGCCGGCGCCCTCGGCGATGCCCTCCATCTCCTCGACCAGCTCCGGCGCGAACTCCTTGCTGGGCTCGACCCAGCGCGCCGCACGCGCGCCGACCTGCTCCCACGACAGGCCGCTGGAGTGCGCGAACGCCTCGGCGTAGTAGGCCAGCGCGCGGTGCACGCGGTCGCGGGCCTGCTCGCCGTACTGGCGCCCGCGCTCACGCGGAGCGCCGGAGATCTCGACGAGGGGCAGGGATGTGAGGCTCAATGGTGCTCCTTGGACCGGCCGGCGTCCTGTAACGTTCATTTCAAGGGACGGCAAGTCTGTAGCGGTCGTTTCCAAAGACAGAGTAATGAGCGCTACACGGGAGTCAAGAGTCGTAATGGAAAATACACACAGCCCAATCGAGCAGCTCAGGGCCATGGTCAGGCAGCTGTGGGACGAGCTGTCACCGGCCGAGCGGGCCGTGTGCCACTATTTGATCTCGGCCTCGCCCGAGCAGATCCTCTTCGCCAGCGCCCAGGAGCTGGGCAGCGCGACCGGCACCAGCAACGCCACCGTGGTGCGCACCATGCAGCGGCTGGGCTTCGGCGGCCTGCCCGGGCTCAAGCGGGCGCTGGCGGCCGAGTTCACCTCGTCCGTGGCGCCCGACGTCCGGCTCAAGCGGCGCATCGGCCACGTGGGCCAGGACCTGTCGGCCATCTGGGAGCGGGTCTTCGACGAGGCCCGCGAACGGATCGACCACTGCCGCCGCCTGCTCGACCCCGAGGCGTACAAGAAGGCCGTGGAGCTGCTGGTCAACGCGCCAGGAGTGCTCGTCTACGGCGCCGGCGCGTCCGACCCGGCGGCCCGCCACTTGGCGCTCAAGCTGGGCCGCCGGGGCCACCGCGCCCGCGCCACCTCGGCCACCGGCTTCGCGCTCGCCGACGACCTGCTCTCGCTGGCCCACGACGAGGTGCTTGTCATCTTCCAGCCCGGCCGGCGGCTCAAGGAGATCACCGTGCTGATCGAGCGGGCCCACGCCGTGGGCGCGGGCATCGTGCTGATCTCCGACGAGCTCGGCGGCGAGTTCGCCGAACGCGTGGACGCGGTGCTGGCCGCGCCGCACACCCCCACCGGCATCACCGGCGAGCCCCTGGCCGGCATCCTCGTGGCCGACGCGCTGCTGCTGGCGCTCGACTCGCTAGACGAGCCGCGATCCGTCGAGCACTCCCACCAGCTCAACGCGCTGCGCGAGCAGCTGCTCGGCCCGCGTTTCCGCTAGAAGGGGCCGCTAGTGGGGGCCGCCGCGCAGCCGCTTGGGCAGGCCCGTGACGCCCCACAGGCCGATGCGCCACAGCGCCTCGGACATGACCTTGCCGCTCATCTTGCTCTTGCCCACCGTACGCTCCACGAACGTGATGGGCACCTCCACCACCCGTAGCCCGTTCCTGGACGTGCGCAGCGTGAGGTCGACCTGGAAGCAGTAGCCCTGCGACTCCACGCCGGACAGGCCCACCTTCTCCAGGGTGGCGGCGCGGTAGGCGCGGAACCCTGCGGTCGCGTCACGCACGGGCAGGCCGAGCATCACCCGGGTGTAGAGGTTGGCGCCCTTGGACAGCAGCTCGCGCCGGTGCGGCCAGTTGACGACCTTGCCGCCGGGCACGTAACGCGACCCGATCGCCAGGTCGGCGCCGTCGGCCAGCGCCTCGAGCAGCTTGGGCAGCTCCTCGGGCTGGTGGGAGCCGTCGGCGTCCATCTCGACCAGGACGTCGTAGCCCTCCCGCAGCCCCCAGCGGAACCCGGCGATGTACGCCGCGCCGAGACCCTGCTTGGTCTCCCGGTGCAGGACGTGGACGTGGTCGTCGCCGTCGGCCAGCCCGTCGGCCACCTCGCCGGTGCCGTCGGGGCTGTTGTCGTCGGCCACGAGCACGTGGACCTCCGGCAGCGCCGCCCGGATCCGCTCCACGATCATGGGCAGATTGTCGCGCTCGTTGTAGGTCGGTACGACGACGAGCACCCGGCCGAGAGTCTCCATCATCAGTCGTTCCTCATCCGATCGCCTCGCCGCCTGCCCCGCCACGCGGCGACTCCTGCCGCCGCCGCTCCCATCACCATCAATGCCCACTCAGGAACCGCGCCCACCGTGGTGGCGATCGTTTCCTGGGTGCGTACGGGCACCTTGACCACGTTCATGTCCGCGACCAGTTCGCGGGTCTGCCAGGAGACCTTACCGTCAGGCCGGATGTAGGCGGAGATCCCCGTGGTGGCGGCGGCCACGACCGCCCGGTTGTGCTCGACGGCGCGCAGCTTGTACATGGCCAGCTGCTGCGTCGGCAGATTCGACAGCGCGTACGTGGCGTTGTTGGCCTGCATCGCCAGGACCGTGCCCCCGGCGCGCACGGTGCCGCGCACGGTGTCGTCGTAGGCCACCTCGTAGCAGTTGACCGCGCCGATCGTGATCGGGCCCAGCTTCAGGTCGCCCGGCTTGTCCCCCGGGACCGACTGCCGTCCGACCAGGCTCGCCCGCTCCCACAGGGCCAGGACGAGGTCCTTGAACGGCGTGTACTCCCCGAACGGGACCAGATGCTGCTTGTCGTAATAGGCGCCGGGGCCGGTCACCGGGTCCCAGACGAGGCTGCGGGTGGCGCGGGAATCCTCGCCGATCGCGACCACCGCTCCGATCAGCGTCGGGACGCCGACGTCGCGGACGGAGTCCTGGATGATCTCGCGGGCGTACGGGTCCTGGTAGGGGTCGATGTCGGTGGAGTTCTCGGGGAGGACGACCGCGTCGGGTTTGGGGAGTTTTCCTTCGCGTACGGCCTGGGCCAGGCGTTTCGTCTCATTGGCATGATTTTTCAGGACAACGGCGGGTTCGTCCCCCAGGAAGCCCATGCCCCTTCCCGGGACGTTCCCCTGGACGATGCCGACGTTGACCGCCCGCCCCTCGTCGCCCGGCCTGGGGAGCGCCAGCGTCAGCACCGGCACGGCCAGCGCCAGGATCGCCGGCACGGCCCTGCGCCACCCGCCCTCGACCTTGGGCCGGGCCAGGGCCGCGTAGGCCAGCAGGGCGCCGCACAAGGCCACGGCGAACGACACCAGGGGCGCGCCGCCCAGCGCGGCGTACTGCGTGAACAGGGACTCGCTCTGGCTGAACGCCAGCCGCGCCCACGGGAACCCGCCGATGGGCACCTGGCTGCGGGCCCACTCCATGGCCACCCACAGCCCGCCGAACCACAGCGGCCACGCGCGCAGCCTGAACACCAGCGCGGCCAGGGCGGCCATGACGGCGTAGAACACGCTCTCCGTGGCGACCAGCATCAGCCAGACGTCGTCGCCGATGGGCCGCACCCAGGCGAGGGTGGGCAGCAGGAACACCAGGGCGATCACGTAGCCGAGCCAGGCGGCCCTCCTGGGCCGGGTGCCGTAGAGGGACGCGACGATCAGCCCGACGCCGATCGGGGCGGCCGGCCACCAGTTGAGCGACGGGAACGCGGTGTACAACGCCACCCCGCCGACCACACCCGCCACGACGCGGGCCCACAGCACCCGCCCCCCGCCACCCGGACTCACCGTCTCGGACGCAGCCGGCCCCTTGGACACGGGTGCGGCGTCGGGCGCGGCGGCGGGCACGGATTGCGGCACAGGGCCACCGGCGGCGGGCGACGCCCCCTCAGGCGCGTTCTCGGACGCAGGCGTCGCGTCGGACCCGGACGCCCCTTCCGACGCGGGTGCGGCGTCGAGCGCAGGCGCGGCGTCGGCGTCGGATGGCGTAGCGGGGTCGGGAGCGGAGGCGGTGGGTGATGCGGTGTCAGGCGAAGGTGCCTCTTCGGGCGAGCCCTCGCTGGCAGGGGCGGCGGTGGGCGGTGGCGTGGGCTCGGGTCCGGCCGCAGGCGCCGCGTCCGTGAGAGCTGCGTCGGCGAGCGTCGCGTCCGCGAGGGCTGCGTCCGTGAGAGCCGCGTCCGGGGCGTCGGCGCGAGCCGGCTCACGCCCGGGGGTGGGCGGTAGGCTCGTTCTCTCCTGAACCACTCCGGGGTCTCCTCCGCCGAATCGCACGCCTGCTTGCGAAAACGCTACCGCCCCACAGGGGCGGTCGAAGCCAGCGCAGCACCGGAAGATCGAAAGAATCGGCGTTTCACGCCGGGAGGCGGCAGGGTGATCCCGCGACCTACGGGACCACCCGGCGCACATGTCGGTCCTGCGCACGAGAGCGGGAAGAGGGCCCGGAAACCCTTCGGACCGGACCCGTCTCGTCGGCGGCGAGCTCGGAATTCCGTTGTCTACTGGGCTCCCGGACCCGTCCCGGGTCCAACCCCCCGCCCGGTTGGGGTGCCCCGACTCGACGGACCGACGGCCCTGCACCTGGCTGTGTGGACGGAGTCACACTCCGTCACGGACGCAGGATCCGACGATGTCAGAGACGGCCAACCGGCCAAGTCCCGTGCTGGACTGCGCAGCAAACTACCGACTCCACCTCAGATGTCAACCGTGTCCCGATCAGCAGAAACATCAAGTTTTCGCAGGTAGGACATGGGGGCGTAAGCCGGTCAAAGGTCATTAGCGGACGCCTGGGAGCGGCTCGGCAAGCCCCTCAGAGCCTGCGACAGCGGCCGCTCGTGCACCACTCCGAGCCTTTGCGTGGCGCGGGTGAGAGCAACATACAGGTCGCTCGGACCCCGTGGCGACTGGGCGGCGATGAGGTCGGGCTCGGCCACGATCACCGAGTCGAACTCCAGCCCCTTCGCGTCCGCCACCCCCATCACGGCCACCGGCGCGTCGAGGGCCGCCGCCGCCCCGGCCCGCTCCACGCCCGTCGCCACCGCCCCGGCCGGGTCCGTGCCGGACCGCGCCGCCGCGCGTCCCGCCCCGGATCCCGGGTTCCCGGTGCGGCCCGGGCCGGGCGTCACCACCACCGCGCCCGTCACCGTGGCGGCCACCTCCGCGCCCAGCGACTCCAGCAGCGCGTCCGGCACCACCACCGCGACCTTGCCGCCCTCCCCCACCTCGGCCTTGACCAGCTCCGCCAGCGCCGGCAGCGGCGCCGACCACGGCTCCACGCCGAGCTCGCGCACGGACGTGGGCGCCTGAAGGGCGGGGTCGATGGTGGCCAGCACCCGGGCGGCCACCGCCATCAGCTCCACCGGCGTGCGGTAGTTGACGGTGAGCCTCTCCTGACGCCACCGCCCGGCCACGTACGGGTCGAGGACCTCCTCCCACGACCGCGCCCCGGCCGCCGACCCGGTCTGCGCGATGTCCCCGACGATCGTCATCGACCGCGTCGGGCACCGCCGCATGACCGCCCGCCACGCCATGTGCGACAGCTCCTGCGCCTCGTCCACGATCACGTGCCCGTAGGCCCAGGTGCGGTCGGCCGCCGCGCGCTCGGCGGTGGTGAGGTAGGAGCCCTGGCCGCGCTGGCGCTCGGCCAGGCGCTCGGCCTCCATGACGTCGGACAGCCCGGTCAGCTCCAGGACCTCGCGCGCGTAGGCGAGCTCGGCCTCGCGCTCGCTCTCCTCGGCCTGCCTGGCGGCGGCCAGCTCCTCCTCGGCCTGCATCGCGCTGGCCCGCAGCACCTGCTCGTCGATCTCGCCGAGCAGCTCGGCGGCCTCGTCCAGCAGCGGGACGTCCGACTCGGTCCACTCCCCGCCGTCGCGCCGCAGCAGTGCGCGTTCCTGCGGGCTCAGCTCGGAGGCGGCGTAGCCGAGGCGCTCCGGGGAGCCGTACAGGCCGAGCAGCAGCCGCTGCGGCGTCAGGTACGGCCACAGCCGGTTGAGCGCGGACTTGACCACCGGCTCGGTACGCAGCTCCTCACGCAGGTCGGCCAGCTCGTCGTCGTCGATGAGCCCCTTGCCGATCTTGCGGGCCTGCTGCCTGGCCAGGGCGTTCAGCAGCGACCGGACGAACACCGCGCGCGCCTGGTTGTGCGGCCGGCGGGAGCGGGTGGCCTTGTTGCGCGCGCCGTCGAGCATGGAACGGTCGATGGTGAGCGTGATGCGCCCGATGGTGAGCTCGACGGGCTTGCGCGGCACCCGCTGCCGGTCGCGTACGGCCTTGGCGATCACCTCGGCCATGCGCGCGTCGCCCTTGAGCGCGGCCACCTCGGGCCGCTCCCTGGCGGTGGCGGTCACGCCCGGGTACAGCTCCCCGACCGTGGACAGCAGCACGTCGGTCTCGCCGAGCGAGGGCAGCACCTGCTCGATGTAGCGCAGGAAGGTGAGGTTGGGCCCGAGGATGAGCACGCCGCGCCGCTCGAGCCGTTCGCGGTGGGTGTAGAGCAGGTACGCGGCGCGGTGCAGCGCGACGACCGTCTTGCCGGTGCCGGGCCCGCCCTGGACGACCAGCACGCCGTTCAGGTCGCTGCGGATGACGCGGTCCTGCTCGCCCTGGATGGTCGCCACGATGTCGCGCATGCGGCCGGTGCGCCGCTCGTCGAGCGCGGCCAGCAGGGCCGCCTCGCCGTTGAGCGTGGCGCGGTCGTCGTCGGTGAGCGAGTCGAGGTCGAGCAGGTCGTCGTCGACGCCGATCACGGCGCGGCCCTTGGTCTGCAGGTGGCGGCGCCTGGTCAGGCCCATGGGAGCGGCCGGGGTGGCACGGTAGAACGGCTGCGCGACCGGCGCGCGCCAGTCGATGAGCAGGCGTACCTGCTCGTCGTCGGTCATGCCGAGCTTGCCGATGTACAGCCGGCCCTCGTCGACATGATCGAGGCGACCGAAAATCAGGCCGCGCTCGACCGCCCAGAGCCGGGCGAGCCTGGAGGCGTACATCTCGGCGAACGTGTCGCGCTCCGACCTGTTCTGCATCGTGCCGACGGCGCCCGTGGCCAGCACCTCCTTGAGCTGCCGCTGGGTACGCTCGCGCAGCTCGTCGAGGCGGTCGTAGAGTCGGGTGACGTATGCCTGCTCCCTGGCGAGCTCTGTTTGACGAGTTGCCGCCTGACCGTTATTGTGGTTAATGAGACACTCCGGGCCATTCTGCTTGTTGTTACGACAAACGACGACATTAGCACGCCTGTTGAGGCACTCCCACTTGCTTTCTCTCTCCGATCTCTTTCCTTGTTACGGCTTGGTTTCACCTGCATCCGGCTCTTGACCCACGGGGCCGGACTCCCTATGTTCCGAGTTAGGAAAGTTTCCTAACTCGCAAGGAGTCCATCCGTGAGCGGTCCGGTACCGGGGACCCCCAGTCTGCTACGTGCCATCAATGATCGCGCCGCCCTGCAGGCACTCCTCGAACGCGGTCCGCTGACCCGCCCCGAGATCGGCACCCTCACCGGGCTGTCCAAGCCGACGGCGTCCCAGCTCCTCGCCCGGCTGCAGGAGGCCGGGCTGGTGGTGCTCGACGGCATCAGGGAGGGCCTGCCGGGGCGTACGGCGGAGGTCTACCGGATCAACCCGGCGGCGGCGTACGTGGCCGCGCTGGACGTCACGCCCGACCGGATCGAGGCCAAGGTGGCCGACATCACCGGCACGATCGTCGGCGAGCACACGCTCCCGACCCCGCGCCGGCCCCCCGGCGAGCTGGTGGACCGCCTGAACGCGGCCCTGGAGGGCGCGAGCCCGCCGGACAAGCTGCGCCGGGTCGTGATCGGCGTGCAGGCCGCGATCGACCCGTCCACCGGCAGGCTGGGGTACGCGGCCGCCAAGGACGTGCCCGGCTGGCAGCTCCCCGACCTGGTGCCGACCCTCAGCGCGGGCCTGGGCGTGCCGGTGGACGTGGAGAACAACGTCAACCTGGTCGCGGTGGCCGAGCAGGCGCACGGGGCGGCCCAGGGCCATCAGGACTTCGTGCTGCTGTGGGCCGACGAGGGCATCGGCTCGGCCATCGTGCTGGGCGGCCGGATACACCGGGGCGCCACGGGCGGCGCGGGCGAGGTGGGCTACATGCCGACCCCGGGCGCGCCGACGGCCCGCGAGGCGGGGCGCTACGCCAACCACGGCTACCAGGCGCTCACCGGCGGCCCGGCGGTGCTGAAGCTGCTGCGCTCGTACGGCGTGCGCGGCGGCGACTTCCCGCACGCGGTCGCCAACGCCGTGCGGGCGGCCGAGGGGAAGGGCCAGAAGGCCGACGACGCCAGGGCGGGGCTGCGCGACATCGCCGCCCGGCTGGCCGTGGGCCTGGCCGCGATCACGTCCGTCGTGGACCCCGGGCTGATCGTGCTGACCGGCGGCGTCGTGCTGTCGGGCGGCGAGACCCTGCGCGAGCTGGTCGAACACGAGCTGCACGCGCTCACCATCCCGCAGCCCCGGGTCCGGCTGTCGAGCGTCGAGGGCAACCCCGTCCTCGCCGGCGCCCTCGATCTGGCTCTTGCCACCGTACGCGAAGAGGTTTTCAGCTCAACCGTTCCGACATGATCCACCATGGCAGGAGGCACCCCCCGTGCGCTTCGTCCCTCTGTCGGTCGCCGCGGCTCTCGCGCTGACCGCCTGCACTCTGAGCGGGTGCACCGCGAACAAACAGGCAGGGCCGTCGCTCGGCGCCCAGCCCAAACCTTCGGGCTCGGCCTCGCAGGCGCTCCCGGCGGCCACGCTGGAGCTGTGGCACGGGTTCAACACGGACGCCGAGGTCAAGGCGTTCGAGGAGGCCATCGCGGGTTTCAACAAGAAATTCCCGCAGATCACCGTCAAGGCCGTCAAGAACGTGCAGGACGACCAGATCACCCAGGCCATCCGGGGCGGGAAGGCGCCCGACGTGGCGGCCTCGTTCACCACCGACACCGTGGCCCAATGGTGCAAGTCGGGAGCGTTCCAGGATCTCACCCCGGTGATCAAGCAGGACGGGATCGACCTGTCGGTGCTGCCCGAGGTGGCGCGCTCGTACTCGGGCTTCGAGGGCAAGCAGTGCACGCTGCCGCTGCTGGCGGACGCGTACGGGCTCTACTACAACAAGACGCTGATGAAGGGCAGCCAGCCGCCCAAGACGCTGAGCGAGCTGACCGCGCTGGCCAAGAAGCTCACCGTGCGCGACGCCGACGGCACGATCAAGGTGGCCGGGTTCATCCCGAGTGTCCAGTACTACGAGAACAGCCCCACCCACCTGGCCCCCATGGTGGGCGCCAAGTGGTACAACGACGACGGCACCTCGGCCATCGGCTCCGACCCAGCCTGGAAGCGGCTGCTGACCTGGCAGAAGGAGCTCGTCGACTGGTACGGCTACGCCAACCTGGAGAAGTTCCGCAAGAGCCTGGGCGACGAGTGGAGCGCCAAGCACCCGTTCTACCAGGGCAAGGTGGCCATGGTCCTGGACGGCGAGTGGCGTAACGCCATGATCGCCAACGAGGCGAAGGACCTCGACTACGGCACCGCTCCCCTGCCCGTCGCCGACGACCGGCCCGACCTGTACGGCAGCGGGTTCACCGCGGGCACCGTGATCGGCGTGCCGAAGGGCGCCAAGCATCCGCAGCAGGCGTGGGAGCTGGTCAAGCACCTCACCACGGACACCGCCTCGCTGGTGACGTTGTCGAACGCGCTGCGCAACGTGCCGACGACGAAGGCGTCGATGGAGTCACCCGAGCTGGCCAAGGACGCCAATTTCACGACGTTCCTGAACATCTTCGCCCACCCGAAGACCTCGACCATCCCCGCCAGCGTGAACAGCGTCTTCAACCAGGAGGTCATGGGCACCTTCATGACCAAGTGGGAGAAGGGCGGCGTACCCGATCTGGACGCCGGGCTGAAAGGCGTGGACAAGCAGATCGACGACAAGCTGAAGCTGTCCGGGGGCTGAGGTGGCCGCGCTCGCTGACGTGTGGCGGCGCCGCGAGGGCCTGCGGGCCCTCGTGTGGCTGTCGCCGTGGATCGCCGGGGTGTCGATCTTCTTCGTCTACCCGCTGCTGTCCACGGTGTACTTCTCCTTCCACCGCTACGACATGTACACCCTCGAGTTCGCCGGCCTGGACAACTACCGCTACCTGTTCGAGGACCCCAGGGTGCTGACCTCGGCGAAGAACACGCTGTGGCTGGTGCTCATCATGGTGCCGGCGACCGTGCTGTGCTCGCTGGCGCTGGCGCAGCTCGTGGTGCGGCTCAAGGCCGGCGTCGGGCTGTTCCGCACGATCTTCTACCTGCCGTCACTGGTGCCGCTGGCGGCCGGCACGATCACGTTCGTCTTCCTGATGAACCCGGCGACCGGGCCGTGGAACCAGTTCCTGGCGCTGTTCGGGGTCCGGGGGCCCGACTGGTTCGGCGATCCGGCCTGGTCGAAGCCGAGCCTGACGCTGCTGTCGCTGTGGAGCTGCGGCCAGCTCGTCGTGATCTTCATGGCGGCGCTGCTGGACGTGCCCAGGCACCTGTACGAGGCCGCGGCCATCGACGGGGCGGGAGCGTGGCGGCAGTTCCGCAGCGTGACGCTGCCCGCGATCGCGCCCGTGCTGATGTTCTCCCTGGTCACGAACGTCATCTACGCCCTGCAGTACTTCACGCAGGCGATGATCGCCTCGCGGGTGGCCTCGGGCGAGACGGACTCGCCGGGCAGCTCGTTCTCGCCCGGCTATCCGGACGAATCGCTGCTGACGCTGCCGCAGTGGCTGTTCCAGGTCGGCTTCCGCGACTACTCCATGGGGTACGCGTGCGTGCTCGCGCTGCTCCTGTTCGCCACCTCGATGATCTTCACGCTGATCCTGCTGCGGCAGTTCCGCAAGGCCGAGGAGGCGTCATGAGTGCCACGATCGCCGACCCGGGCACCGCGCCCCGTCCGGTGGCCGCGCACGCCCGGCGGGACGGCGTCCGGGCCCGCAGGCGGCGGGTGCTGGTGTGGATCGCCACGCACGCGCTGGCCGTCGCGCTGGCGCTGATGTTCCTGGCGCCGGTGGTGTTCATCGCGCTGACCGCGCTGATGACCGACCAGCAGGCGCTGACCAGCGACCTGTGGCCGCACAGCTGGAACTGGGACAACTTCGCCGTGGTGTTCGAGAAGTCGATGCTGCTGCGGTGGGCGGCCAACACGCTCATGTACGCGGTGCTCGGGACGGTGTTCACGGTGGTGTCGTCGGTGCCGGTGGCGTACGCGCTGGCCAAGTTCCGCTTTCGCGGGCGGCGGCTGGCGTTCCTGCTGGTGATCACCGCGATGATGCTGCCGCCGCAGGTCATCGCGGTGCCGATCTACCTGGTGTGGGCGCGGCTGGGGCTGACGGACAGCCTGTGGCCGCTGATCCTGCCGATGCTGCTCGGGGACGCGTTCTCGATCTTCCTGCTGCGGCAGTTCCTGGTCACGATCCCGCGCGACTACACCGACGCGGCCAAGGTGGACGGCTGCTCCGACTTCACGACCCTCGTCAGGGTGGTCCTGCCGATGGCCCGCCCGGCCATCGCGGCGGTCGCCCTGTTCCAGTTCTTCTACTGCTGGAACGACTACTACGGGCCGCTGCTGTACGCCGGCGTCGAACAGGACCACCTGACGCTGTCGCTCGGCCTGGCCACGTTCAAGGCGTTCCACAGCGTGCAGTGGAACCTCACCATGGCCGCCACGCTGCTGGTGACCGCACCGGTGATCATCGTGTTCTTCTTCGCCCAGCGAGTGTTCATCGAGGGCGTGACTTTGACGGGAGTGAAGGGTTGAAACTGGCCGTGGTCGGGGGCGGCTCGACATATACGCCTGAGCTGGTCGACGGCTTCGCGCGGTTGCGCGACGAGCTGCCGGTGACGGAGATCGCACTGATAGACCCCGACGCCGCGCGCCTGGAGCTGGTGGCGGGCGTGTCGCGGCGGATGCTGGCGCACGCGGGGCACCCGGCGCGCGTGCTGGCCACCTCCTCGGTGGAGGAGGGGGTCGCGGGGGCGCAGGTGGTGCTGTTCCAGCTCAGGGTGGGCGGGCAGGCGGCTCGGGAGGTGGACGAGACGCTGCCGCTGCGCTGCGGGTGCGTGGGGCAGGAGACGACGGGCGCGGGCGGGCTGGCCAAGGCGCTGCGCACGGTGCCGGTCGTGCTGGAGATCGCCTCGGTGGTACGCGCGCTGGCGCCGCAGGCGTGGATCGTGGACTTCACGAACCCCGTCGGCATCGTCACCCGGGCCCTCCTGGACGCCGGGCACCGGGCGATCGGGCTGTGCAACGTGGCGATCGGCTTCCAGCGCAGCTTCGCCGGGTGGCTGGGGGTGGAGCCCTCGCGGGTCTCGCTCGGGCACGTCGGGCTGAACCACCTGACCTGGGAGCGGTCCGTCCACCTGGACGGCGAGGACGTCCTGCCGGCCATCCTGCGCTCGCACGGGCAGGAGATCGCCGACAGCCTCGGGCTGCGGCCGGAGCTGCTGGAGCGGCTGCGCTCGGTCCCCTCCTACTACCTGCGCTACTTCTACGCGCACGACGCCGTGGTGCGCGAGCAGCGCGCCAAGCCGTCGCGGGCGGCCGAGGTGGCGGCGCTGGAGCGGCGGCTGCTGGAGATGTACGCCGACCCGGCCGTGGTGACCAAGCCGGAGCTGCTGTCGGAGCGCGGCGGGGCGTTCTACTCGGAGGCGGCGGTGGCGCTGATCGCCTCGCTGCTCGGGGACCGGGGGGACACTCAGGTGGTGAACGTCCGGAACGGCGGCACGCTGCCGTTCCTCGACGACGCGGCGGTGATCGAGGTGCCCGCGGCCGTCGGGGCCCGGGGCGCGGTGCCGCTGCCGGTGCCGCCGGTCGAGCCGCTGTACGCCGGGCTGATCGCGCACGTGTCCGCGTACGAGCGCCTGGCCCTGGACGCGGCGCTGCACGGCGACGCGGACCGGGTGCGGGACGCCCTGCTCGCCCATCCGCTGGTCGGGCAGGACGAGATCGCCGAGGAGCTGACGGGCCTGCTCCTCGATGCGAACCGCGCGCATCTGCCGTGGGCGGTGGGCTAGTGGGGCGCCCGCGGCTCGTGCTGGCGGTGGACGGCGGCAACAGCAAGACCGACGTGGCGGTGATCTCCGAGCACGGCGAGGTGCTCGCCACGGGCCGCTCGGGGCCGTTCGCGCCGCAGCGCGACGGGGTGGCGGCGGCGGTGGGCGTGGTCCGGGACGCGCTCGCCGCCCTGGGGCCTGAGGGCGGGCCTGAGGGCGGGTTCGACCACGTGTCGGCCTGCCTGGCGGGGGCGGACCTGCCGGTCGAGGAGGAGGCGCTGGCGCGGGAGTTCGCGGCCAGGGGGTTCGGCCGGGACGTGGCGGTGCGCAACGACACGTTCGCGCTCCTGCGGGCCGGGGCGTCGGCCGCGTGGGGGGTGGCGGTGGTGTGCGGGGCCGGCATCAACGCGGTCGGCGTCTCCCCCGCGGGCGCGGTGGCCCGCTTCCCCGCTCTCGGGCGGATCAGCGGCGACTGGGGCGGCGGCCAGGGCCTGGCGGAGGAGGCGCTGTGGCACGCGGTCCGCGCCGAAGACGGGCGCGGCCTGCCGACCGCGCTGACCGGGCTGATCACGTCCTACTTCGGCACGGCGACGGTCGAGGAGCTCGTGCTGGAGGTGCACTTGGGCCGGCTGAGCGAGGAACGCCTGCACGAGCTGTCGCCGGGCGTGCTCGCGGCGGCCGGGGACGGGGACGCGGTGGCCCGGTCGCTGGTGGAGCGGCAGGCGGAGGAGGTGACGGTGATGGCGGAGGTGTGCCTGCGCCGCCTCGGCCTGCTGGAGACGCCGACCGAGGTGGTGCTGGGCGGGGGCCTGCTGACGGCCCGGGATCCGCTGCTGACGTCGCTGCTGGACTCCTCCTTCGCGGTACGGACGCCGCGGGCGAAGCCGGTGCTGGCCGACGTGCCCCCGATCGTGGGCGCGGGGCTGCTCGGCCTTGAGCACCTCGGGGCGGCGGAGAGCGCCAAGGCCCGCCTGCGCGCCCGCTACGAGCCGCCTGGCCGGGGCTGAGCGCTCAAGGGTGGTTGAGCACCCCGGCGGCCGCTCCGGGGCGGGTGGTCAGGCGTCCGGGCCGGCGGGGAGCTCGCCGGCCACCTCGGGGGCCCGATGCTCGTACGGGGTGCTCAGCACGACCGTGGTGCGGGTCGAGACGTTGGCCGAGGCGCGGATCTGCTGCAGCAGGTCCTCCAGCGCCGTCGGCGAGCCCACCCGGACCTTGAGGATGTAGCTCTCGTCGCCCGCCACGCTGTGGCACGCCTCGATGGCTGTCAGGTGGGCCAGCCGCTCGGGGGCGTCGTCGGGCGCGGCCGGGTCGATCGGCTTGATCGACACGAACGCGGTCAGCGGCAGCCCGACCGCCTCATGGTCGATGATCGCGGCGTATCCGCGCACGACCCCGCGCTTTTCCAGGCGGCGTACGCGCTGGTGCACCGCCGAGACCGAGAGCCCGGTCTCCCTGGCCAGGTCGGTGAAGCTCATGCGGCCGTCGCGGGCGAGCAGCGTGACGATCCGGCGGTCGATCTCCTCCATCGCCAAAAGGTTAGCCGGTCATGGTCACGACATGGTCCCGACGGGCGAGGCCCCCATGCGCATCGCGTGCTCGACGAGCGTGATGAGCACTTCCCGGCCCGAGTCCTTCTTGCGGGCGTCGCAGCGCACGATGGGGATGTCCGGCTCCAGGCCGATCGCCGAGCGCACCTCGCCGACCGTGAACGGCCTCGAGCCCTCGAAGCAGTTGAGCGCCACGATGAACGGCTGCTCGCGCTTCTCGAAGTAGTCGACGGCCGGGAAGCAGTCGTCGAGGCGGCGGGTGTCGGCCAGCACGACGGCGCCGAGGGCGCCCATGGCCAGCTCGTCCCACACGAACCAGAACCGCTCCTGGCCGGGCGTCCCGAACAGGTAGAGCATGTAGTCGTTGGCGATGGTGATGCGGCCGAAATCCATGGCCACGGTGGTGGTGAGCTTCCTCTCGACGCCCGACAGGTCGTCGACGTGGGTCCCTACCTGGGTGAGCGCCTCTTCCGTACGCAATGGCCGGGTTTCGGACACGGCGCCGACCATGGTGGTCTTGCCCGCACCGAAACCACCCGCGATCAGGATCTTGATCGCTGTCGGCAGCCGCCAACGGTCAGAGCGACCGAATTCCATCCAGCACCGCCTGTACCTCTCCCGCGCATGCACAACCCCGCCCCTGAGGTGCCGTGGTCAGTGGTACCTGTCAAGGTGCATTGAGAAGGTCGCTCCACATGCCTGGCATCCAGACACCCTAGCAACGCCACATTTTCCACTCAAGCCGCAATCTTTTACAAGAATCAAAATGTCACGGTTTGTCGTGCGACGCGCCCTTATTCGCGGATCTGACGGTCAAAGTGTCAAGCCAATGTGTCAGGTAATCCGACAAGCACTTTAACGGACCGGTCCTCAGCCCGAAATACCGACGAAACCTGCGTTGAACCCGATCTGTCTGCGCAGGTAGGCGGCGGTGCGGGGGCTGCCGGCCCGTACCGGCTCGATGAGCCCGGCGGCCTCGCGGGCCAGGGCGGCCATCGCCCCGGTGACCTCGGCGCGGCTGACGCCGAGGGCCAGGACGTTCAGGTCGCCCCAGCTCATGTCCCTGCGGTAGGAGGCCACGTCGCCGAGCAGGTGCAGGTAGCGCTGGACCTGCCTGCTGACCGCCCGCAGGTCGTCCAGATGGGTCCTGGCCCAGTCGTCGGCGGTGTAGATCCAGTGCGAGACGTCCACGAAGCACGAGCCGCGGCTGTCGGCGTTGTCGAGGAAGCGCTCCAGCGTCAGGACGGCCCGCGTGTCCCGCCACACCCACGCCCTGCCCATGCCGGTCAGCGTCTCGGCGAGCTGGTCGCGCCAGATCCACCGCAGGTCGTCGAACTCCTTGACGGTGCCCAGCTCGTCCCGCAGGTCGGCCAGGAACCGGGTCGCCGCCGAGCGGGGCACGGCGCCGTCGGCGACCGACAGGCATTCGCGGATCAGCCGGTCGACCTGCTCGCGGGTGGTGGCGGTGTGGTCCACGAGACGGTCCACGGCCAGGACCCACAGGGCGGCCCGGTTGGCCACCTTCAGGTGCTCGGCGCTGGCCCAGGGGGCGCTGAAGGCCGTGGACAGGGTCAGGGCGGCGTAGAACTCCGCGCCGAAGGCCGCCACGGGGAACAGCCCGCTGTACATCTGGGCGCAGCGCCGCAGGTCCCTGCCGCATTCGGCGGCCAGCGCGCACGTCCTGCCGAGCTCGAACGCCTCGTCCAGCTCGTCGTCCGGCATCCTAGGGCCGCTCGATCAGCTCGCGGATCATGGGCGACCGTCCCCCAAACCCCGATATCCATCTGTTAGGGAATTGTTTCATGATCGCGCGCTTCCCATCAATGGCCCGATCAGCCTGCCCCGATGGCGATGAACGACACGTCGTCGCCCCTGGCCCGGCAGAGCGCCTCGGCCAGGCCGAGCCCGCGGCGCAGGCCGTCGTGCAGGCCGAGCATGACGGGCACGGCGGTCTCGTCGTTCACGGGGACGACGCTGGCGACGATCCCGGCGGTGCCGAGGCGGAGCAGGGCGGTGGCCAGGCCCAGCAGCTCGTCGGCGCCGACGGCCGCCATCTGGCCGGAGTCGCAGCTGGACAGGACCAGGTGGTGGGGGGCGCGGCGCAGGCGTTCGAGGTCGTAGCCGGTCAAGGGGCCGTCGTCGAGGTGGAGCGAGGAGAACAGCGGGCTGTCGGCCCTGAACGTGCCGTGCGCGGCCAGGTGGGCGAGCAGGCTGCCGTCGATGGCCGCCAGCACCGCGGGCGCGGTGGACCGCCCCGCCTCGAGGAGGGACACGTCCCAGGGCACGTCCCAGCGCACGTCACGGTCGGCCTGGGCGTACAGGCCGGCGATCTCGCGTACCTCGCGGTCGGCGTGGGCGACACCCGGGCCGCGGACGAGGACGATGCGGCCGCCGTCGGGGCGCGGCGCCGACCTGGCGCGCAGCCACGCCCCGGCGGAGGGGGCGACGGTGAAGGGCCGGCGGCGCAGGGACGGCAGCAGGCCCCAGGGGGTGGTGTGCAGGGTGCTGGGGGGCACCACGACCAGCGGCCCCTCCTCGCCGAGCAGGCCCGCCACCGGGCCGAGCACCGCACGCTCCAGCCGGGCGCCCAGGTCGTGGAGCTCACCCTGGTCGGGGTCGCGTTCGTAGGCCAGGCGGCGCAGCCTGGAGCGGGCGAACTCGACCTCCGCGACGGCCCGCTCCATGGGCCCGGCGGTGTGGCGGCGCACGGTCCCGCCGCCGCAGAGCAGGACGTGCAGCGTGCCGTCCACGGCGACCAGCTCCGCCAGCCGGCCCCCGCCGAGGGCGTCCAGGAGCCGCCCGGTCCGATCGTCGTCGCGGCGCTCGCGCCCGCCGCTCGATTGCCCCTTGGCATGGAGCGTGGCGGAGCGTACGCGGGATTCCAGGCGGCTGCGGTCGCGCTCCAGGGCCGCTGCCGAGGCGGCGCCGTCCTGGCGGGCCTGGGCCAGCAGGTGCTCGGCCTGCCGCAGGGCGGCGAGCCGGGCCAGGAGCTCGCCGTCCTCGGGCGGGCTCACGGCGGGCACGGCGAGCGAGGTGGCCCGCCACCGCTCCGTCCAGGCCAGGAGCCGGCGGGGCCGACCTTCGCGCAGCAGGTGCCGCTGGGCGAGCGTGACCAGCTCCGCGCCCTGGGCGGTGGCCAGCGCGTGCAGCTCGGACGAGCCGAACGTGAGCCGGTGCTCCTCGATGAGCGCCAGACCGGCCCGGCAGGCGTGCAGCAGGCGGCGCGGCTCCCCGGCCGCCTCCGCCCGGAGCGCCTCGGCCAGCCAGCCGCCCGCCCGGGACGTGGCGGGCCCCTTGTGCCGGACGTCGGCGGCCCTGGCGAGGTGCCGCTCGGCCACGCCCGGTTCGCCCAGGGCGAGCGCGATCCGTCCCGCCACCAGGTGGGCCTGCCACACCTCCGGTGACCCCAGCCCGGCCAGCCGCGCGGCGAGCCGCCGGGCCTCACCCAGCGCGGTCCGCCGCGCCGGGACGTCCGGGGTGGCGTGCTCGGCCTGGAGGACGATCAGGCGGGCGTGCTCGGACCACCACGCGCGGTGCTGGCGGGCGAACAGCCGCCGGGCCTCCCCCGCCCGTTCGCCGGCGGTGGCCGGGTCGCCGCCCTGGAGGGCGGCGCGGGCGGCGATGAGCAGCAGCTCGGCACGCCGGGTCGCCTGGCCGCGCAGCCGGGCCAGCAGCCGCAGCCCTCCGTCCGCGTGCTCCAGCGCGTCCCGGGCCAGCCCGGCGGCCAGCAGGACCGCGCACCGGTCGCCGACCAGGTCGAACATCGGCGTGCCGAGTGAGTGGAAGCTCCGCTCCGCCTCGTCCAGCAGGGCGAGCGCCGCGGGCAGATCGCCCGTGCGGAACGCCGCCACCCCCCGGTTCTGCACGGCCACCGCCGAGTCGTGCTCCTGCCGGGTGGGGCCCAGCATGTCCTGCGCCGTGCGGAAGTCCGCGTCTGCGGCCTGGACGGCGCCCAGGGCGAGCTGGACGTGCCCGCGCAGGGTCAGCGCCCGCGCCGCCCACACGGTGTCGCGCGCCGCCAGCAGGGCCGGCACCGCGTCCCGCAGGTCGTCGAGGGCCGGCCCGTGCCGGCCCAGGATCCACCGGGCGCCCGCGCGGCGGAACAGCACCCGCGCCCGCGTCGTGCCGTCCGCCCGGGTGGCGGCCTGGTCGAGCGCCGACAGGCCCGCCCGCGTACGTCCTGACTGCAGCAGCGCGATGCCCAGCGTGGCCAGCACGTCGGTCTCGCGGTCGGCCGAGCCGGAGCGCCGCGCCAGGCGCACGGCATGGCGCAGCTCCCCGATGGCCGCCTCGAGGTCGCCGAACTCACGGTGCAGGATCCCGAGCGCCTGCCTGGCGATCGAGGACTCGTACGGGCCCCTCCCGTCGGCCAGCAGCGCCCTGGCTGCCGCCAGGGCCTCCCGGGGTCTCGCGAAGACCATGGCCAGCAGGTCATGCGGATCTTCCCGGGACACGGAACGATCGTAGACCCCTGCTGTATCAGCGGCTCCGGTGATGGCTCCTACATACGTACATCGCAGGGAGGGACACAAAGAATGACCCCATCGGACAGCCGGTTCTGGGAGCAGCTGGAGATACTCAACGCGGCGCTGCCGGACGGCATGCGCGCGGTCGCGGGCCCCGAAGGGGCCGCGCCGGGATCCGCGGTGCAGCCGCGGTTCGCCCACCTCGCCGGGCACGTCCTGGTGCGCGACGCCGACGCGGGCCGGGCCGCCGCGACCGTCCAGCGCCTGCAGCCGGGCCCCGACACGGTCCGCGTGGCCGGGGCCAGGACCGTCGGCCGGACCTCCATGCGCCGGCTCTCCGTCGGCTCCAGGAACCTGCACCGGACCGTCGAGCACCTGGCCCGCGAGGACATCGCGTCGAGCCTGGTCCACTTCGTCACCGTCGCGGGCGTCAACCTGTGCCCCGGCGACGAGCCGGTCCCGAGCGCCGGGCCGCTCAACCCGCCCCTGTCCGGCCGCGACCGGGGCGCGGGGGTGAGCGTCGCCGTCCTCGACACCGGCCTCGTCCACGACTACCTCGACCACCAGTGGCTGGCCGAGAGCTCGGGCATCCCGAACATCCCCAAGGTGGACGGCGACGTCACCGCCCCGGGCGACGAGCTCGACCCCGACGGCCTGATCAAGCCGTACGTGGGCCACGGCACGTTCATCGCCGGCGTGCTGCGCTGCGTGGCGCCCGCCGCCGACGTGCGCGTCTACAACGCCTTCCCGTACGCGGGCGCCGCCCTGGAGGACGAGCTGGGCCAGACCCTGCTGCACATCCTGGACGAGCACGGCTGGCCGGACATCGTCTCCCTGTCGGCCGGCACCAGGACCGCCGACGCGAGCGCACTGCTCGGCCTGGCCGACTTCGTGGACGAGCTGGCCGCCCACCCCGGCACGCTCCTGGTGGCCGCGGCCGGCAACGACGGCGAGACGCTGCCGTTCTGGCCGGCCGCGTTCGCCACGGAGCCGGTCAACTCCTCCGGCGACGTGGTGCTGTCGGTGGGCGCGCTGCGCGAGGACGGGCTCGGCCGGGCCTGCTTCAGCAACCACGGCGACTGGGTGACGGTGTACGCGCCGGGCGAGCGCCTGGTCAACGCCTTCACCTCCGGCCCCTACCAGTACGGCTACCCGCACCGCACCACCTGCCGCTTCGCCGACCCGGCCCACTATCCCGGCTGCACCTGCATGGCCACGCTGCAGGAGGGCGACAAGGCCACTTTCACCGGTCTGGCGGCCTGGAGCGGCACGTCGTTCGCCACGCCGATCGTGGCCGGGATGATCGCGGCCCGCATGGCGCAGGAGCAGGTGTCGGCGCGGGTGGCCGCGGCGCAGCTTCTCGCGGGGCGGCTGGCCGTACCGGATCTGAGCGGTTTCCTCCGATGATGGCGAGTTACCCGCCCGGCGGCGGTATGCGAAATATATTGGGCTTCCCGCCCAGATATAGGGAGCCGCCGCAGTGGACGACACCGCAACCCTGGTCGCGGCTGCCGCGGACGGCGACGCCGGGGCGTGGAAGGAGCTCTACCAGCGCTACAGCGGGCTGGTGTGGGCCGTGGCGCGAGGCTACCTCGTGAACGACTCCGACGCCCAGGACGTGTGCCAGACGACGTGGTACCGCTTCGCCGAGCACCTGACCAGGCTCCGGGAGCCCGAGCGGGCCGGCTCCTGGCTGGCCAGCACCGCCAGGCACGAGGCGCTGCGGGTCCTGCGCACCAGCGGCCGGGCCTTGCCGGTCGGCGACCTGGAGCTGATGGGCCTCGACGCCGACGATCGCTCGCCCGAGTTCCTGCTGCTGGAGGCGGAGGAGGCGAACGAGCAGGCCGAGCGCGAGCAGGAGCTGTGGAGCGCGTTCGAGGAGCTGCCGGAGCGCTGCAGGCGGCTGCTGCGCGTCCTCATCGCCGAGCCGCGGCCGAGTTACCAGGAGATCGCGGACGGGCTGGACATGCCGGTCGGCAGCATCGGCCCGAACAGGGGGCGCTGCCTCAAACGGCTGGCCGCCCTGATGAACCGGCGAGGCGTGAACGGCATCAGGGGGTGAACGGCGTGGACGACGCGATGGACGACGCCATGGATGATGGGGACCTGGAGCTGGAGGAACGGCTGCGGGCGGCGGCCGAGCGGCTCGACCCGGTCCCGGCGGGGCTGTTCGAGGAGGCGATGCTGGCCTACGCGCTCAGGTCCCTGGACGCGGAGCTGGCCGAGCTGACGTTCGACTCGTGGGAGGAGCTGTCGGCCACCCGGGTGCGCGGCGGGGGGCGGGCGCGGCTGCTGTCGTTCGCCGCCGGGGAGGTCGTCGTGGAGCTGGAGGTGACCGGCCGGCGGCTGGTGGGGCGGGTGTCAGGCGGTACGCCCGCCGAGATCGTGGTGCAGCGGCGGGACGGTGGCACGCCGGTGTGCGCGGACGAGCTGGGCCGGTTCAGCACGGGCGAGCTCGCGCCCGGCCCGCTGCGGCTGCGGGTCAGCCCCGACTGCGGCGGCCCGGTGGTGACCACCTGGATCCTCATCTGACCGTCGAGGACAGGGCCCGTAAGGAGGGGCCGTCCGCCCACTGCGCGTCGTCGACCAGCACCACCAGGGGACCCTGCGCCTGGAGCGCGTCGATCGTCTCGCAGAGCGCCTGCCCGGCGGCACACGGGTCCGGCCCCGCCGCCGCGGGCGCCCCCAGATATGCCGCCTCGTCCAGGAGCTGGCGCACGACGCCGAGGTGGAGCTCCCGTTCGCTCTCCTCGCCGCTGGCCGCCAGCACCCGCGCGCCCCCGGAAGCGACGAGCCGGTGGATGAGTGCCGTCTTGCCGATCCCCTCGGGCCCCTCGACGACCGCTCTCCGGGCGGATCCCCCGTCCGCCGCGCGCAGTTCCGCGCCCAGCAGGGCGAGCTCCGCTGTCCTGCCGACGAACATGAGCACTCCCTCCGCCGCCCTCGCATTCCCAGAGGGCGGGAGGCGGGCCCTGATACACCTCAGGGCCGGGCGTCGACCCGGGTCCAGGCGGCGGTGGCGTCGTCGTGCCGTTTCCCGTACACGGGCCCACGGTCCCGCTCCAGCTCCCTGACCGCCGCGATCACCGCTTCGGGCCCCTGCCCGTCCAGCGCCGCCACGAGGTCGCGCCAGCTCCACCCGTACCAGTCGACGAGCCGCGACACCCCGTCGGTGAGCGCGCCCACGCCGCGCGCGTCGGCCACGACGCCGCACAGCCCCTGCCGGGCCGCCTCCGGGCGGCTGCCGGCCACCCAGAACCCGCCGGGCGCGTTGCGCATCCGCCGCACCAGCTCCACCGTGTACGGCCGCCCGCCCGGCAGGCCCTCGACCCGGTCGTCGCTCACCACCCGGACGCCGCCGTCCGCCAGCGAGAAGACGACGGGCGAATCGCCCAGCACGAGATATTCGACCCCGTTCCGGCCGGTCCGCACCATGGCCACCGTCGAGGACGGCGAGTCGGGATCGTCCAGGTCACAGGTGCCGGAGTGGGCGGCCATCGTCGTCCCGATGGCCGCCTCCAGGATCTCCGCCAGCGGCGAGTCATGATCGGCGCTCAGCCCCGCCGCCAGCGCGTCCCCGAGCCGCCGCACCAGCCACGGCACGTCGTGCGCGCACCCTCCGGCGACCCCGGGAAGGGCCGTCGCCCCGTCGAGCACGACGATCCACGACGGCCCCGCGATCACCAGGTCCTCGTTGGGCCGCCCGGACCCGGGCCTGCTGGCGCAGGCGACCTCCGCGAACACGGCCTCCTACACGATGACGAGGTCGCGCGGGGTGTTGTTGAGCCGCTCGGCGCCCGTGTCGGTGCAGACCACGATGTCCTCGATCCGCGCCCCGTGGCTGCCGGGCAGGTAGATCCCGGGCTCCACGGAGAACGCGAAGCCGGCCTCCATCGGCTCGCCGTTGCCGGAGACGATGTACGGCTCCTCGTGCGTCTCGATCCCGATGCCGTGACCGGTGCGGTGGATGAAGTAGTCGCCGTATCCCGCCTCGGCGATGATGTCGCGGGCGGCGGCGTCGATCGACTCGCAGGAGACGCCCGGCCGCACCGCCGCGCAGGCCGCGTCCTGGGCCCGCCGCAGCACCTCGTAGTACGCGGCGAAGTCCGCGGGCGGCTCCCCGACGCTGTACGTGCGCGTCGAGTCGGAGCAGTAGCCGTTGTGCAGCTGCCCGCCGATGTCCACCACGACCGGCTCGCCGGCCTGGATCACCCGGTCGGAGACGTCGTGGTGGGGGCTGGCCCCGTTGGGCCCGGAGGCGACGATGACGAAGTCGACGGTCGCGTGGCCCGTCGCCAGGATCGCCTCCGCGATGTCCCGGCCCACCTCGCGCTCGGTGCGCCCGGCGCGCAGGAACTCCGGCACCCGCCGGTGCACCGCGTCGATCGCCTCCCCCGCCTCGCGCAGCGCCGCCACCTCGGCGGCCGACTTGCGCATGCGCAGCTCACGCAGCACGGTCCCGGCCAGCACCTGCTCCGCGCCCGGCAGCACCTCGCGGAAGCGCAGCGACGACATGGCCCACATCCGGTCGGCCAGGCCCACCTTCTCGACGTGGCCCAGCCGCGCCGCCGCGATGGCGTACGGGTCGTCGGTCTCGTCCCACGCCACGAACTCCAGCCCCAGCCGCGAGGCGGGCGACGCCTGCGCCGCGGGCAGCTCCAGCCGGGGCACCATCATGTACGGCTCGCCGGAGGCGGGCACCACGAGACACGTCAGCCGCTCCAGCGGCTTGGCCTCGTATCCGCTCACATAGCGCAAGTCGGGGCCGGGCGTCAGCAAAAGGGCGTCGAGACCGGCCTTGGCGGTGGCCTCCTGGACGGCGGTGAGACGGGACACGGGATACAGATCTGAGGACGTCACAGCCCATAATCTACTCGGACCGCGCCGCCTAAAATCCGCGAAAAGCTCTCACAACACAGCAAGGGCCCGCTACACTCCGTTCAAGATTGATCACGTAGTGTAGGGTCAATTGTCCATCTTTGAAAGTGGGACCATGGTCGACGTCGCAGGCGCGGCCGAGCCGCTCGGCCACAAGAGCAACAAAGGCCACACTGACCACCCGGGCTCCGAGAACGACGCCGAGATGCTCGCCGTACGGCTGGCGCACGCCCAGCGGCTCGGCAACATGGGCTGGGCGGAATGGCACATGCACAGCGGCGAGACGATCTGGTCAGACCAGGTCTACCTGATCTTCGGCCGCGACCCGGCCGACGGCCCGATCGCCCTGCCCGACCTGGCCAAGCACGTCGAGCAGGCGGACATGGGCACGCTCGACCGGCTCCTGTGGTCGGCCGTCGAGAGCGTCGAGCCGGTCCAGGCCGAGTTCCGCATCCGCCGCCGCGGCGAGCTGCGCGACCTGCGCGTCGTCCTCGAACCCCTCATGGCCCCCGGCGGCCCCATCGGCCTGCACGGCGTCATCCAGGACATCACCGGCCGCCGCCGCGCCGAGCGCCTGATGTCGGAGTCGCGCCGCCAGCTCCTCGAGGCCCGCGAGCAGGCCGCCGAGGAGCTCCACGTCATGCTCGCCCTGCGCGAGGCCATCCTCCCCGAGCACCCCGGATGCCTCGACCTGCCGTACGCCACCATCGCGGTCCGTTACGTGCCCGCCGAGAAGACCGCGAGCCTGGGCGGCGACTGGTTCGAGGCCGCGCCCGCCCCCGACGGACGGCTGCTGCTGGCCATCGGCGACGTCTCCGGCCACGGCCTGCCCGCCATCGCCCACATGGCCCAGCTCCGCCACGCCCTCGTCGGCCTGGCCATGACCGGCCAGCCCGCCCACCGGCTGCTCGCCTGGCTGAACGACCTCGCCATGCACCAGCTCAAGGAGACCACCGCCACCGCGATCATCGGCCACCTGGATCCGGAGACCCGGGTGTTCGCCTGGGGCCAGGCGGGCAACCTGGCGCCCATCCTCGTGCGCGACGGCGTCGCCCGCCAGCTCGACCAGCCGCGCGGCGTGCTGCTCGGCGCCGCCTCGGGCCGCCCGTACGAGCTGGCCACCACCCGGCTGCTGCCCGGGGACCTGCTGCTACTGTTCACCGACGGGCTGGTCGAGAGGCGCACCCGCGACATCGACGTCGGCCTCGACCTGGTCCTGGCCGCCGCCCGCGACGTGCCCGCCCGCGACCTGGACGCCGGGCTCGACCACCTCCTGGCCGACATCGGCGGCCCGAACCCCGAGGACGACGCCTGCCTGCTGGCGGTCTCCATACCGGCACAGAGCACGGAACCGCTCGTCAAGAGTGCGACCATAGACCCGTGCTGATGCTTCTCGACACCCCGTCGCTCTACTTCCGCGCCTTCTTCGGCATACCGGAGTCGATCAAGGGCCCGGACGGCTCTCCGGTCAACGCCGTGCGCGGACTCATCGACATGATCGCCACCCTTGTCCGCCAGCACTCCCCCACCGAGCTCGCGGCCACGATGGACGCCGACTGGCGGCCCGCCTTCCGCGTCCAGGCGATCCCGACGTACAAGGCCCACCGCGTCGCCCACGGCGACACCGAGGAGGTCCCCGAGGCGCTCGTCCCGCAGATCGCCGTCATCCAGGACGTGCTCGACGCGCTCGGCATCGCCCGCCTGGAGTCGGCCGGCTACGAGGCCGACGACGTCATCGGCACCCTCACCCACCGGGCCCCGGGCGCCGTGGACATCGTGACCGGCGACCGCGACCTGTTCCAGCTCGTCGATGACGCCCGTCCCGTACGCGTGCTCTACACCGCCCGCGGCATCCGCAACCTGCAGATCGTGGACGAGGCGTTCGTCACCGCCAAGTACGGCATCCCCGGGCGCGCCTACGCCGACTTCGCCACTCTGCGCGGCGACCCCAGCGACGGCCTGCCCGGCGTGTCCGGCGTCGGCGAGAAGACCGCCGCCGCCCTCATCACCCGCTTCGGCTCGCTCGACGCGCTGCTCCAGGCCCTCGACGCGGGCGTCACCGACGGCTTCCCCGCGGGCGCCCGCACCAAGCTGGGCGCCGCCCGCGACTACCTGAGCGCCGCCCCCGCCGTCGTCAAGGTGGCCCCCGACGCGCCGCTGCCCGACGCCGACCTCACCCTGCCGGCCAAGCCGCGCGACCCCGAGGCCCTCGTGGCCCTCGCCGACCGCCACGGCATCGACGGCCCGCTCAACCGCCTGCTCGACGTGCTGAGCCGCTAGCTCTCCAGGTAGGAACGGACGGCCTCCTGCGCGGCCTCGCGCAGGCGGGCGTGCATGATGACGTTCTGCTCGCGGTCGGTGCGCACCTCGACGATGCGCGGTCCCTCGCCGCGCATCGCCTTGGAAAGGTCGGAGATGTCCTCCACCAGCGTGTACGGCGTCCGCGTGGCCGCCGCCACGTAGGCGAGGTCCACCCCGTGCGGCGTGCCGAACACCCGCTCGAACGGGTCGCGCACCGCCGCCTGGGGCAGCAGCGAGAAGATCCCGCCCCCGTCGTTGTTGACGACCACGAAGCACAGGTCGGGCCGGGGCTCGCGGGGCCCGAGGATCAGCCCGTTCTGGTCGTGCAGGAACGACAGGTCGCCGATCAGCGCGTAGGAGGGGCCGTTGTGCGCCAGCGCCGCCCCCATCGCCGCGGACACCACGCCGTCGATGCCGGAGGCGCCCCTGCTGGCCATCAGCCTGATGCCCCGCCGCGGCCGCATCGCCTGGTCAAGGTCGCGGATCGGCATCGAGGAGCCGCAGAACAGCAGCGCGCCGTTGGGCAGCGCGTCCACCAGGTCCCTGGCCAGGCGCGGCTCGCTCGTGCCCGAGGCGTCCAGCACCGCGTCCGTGGCCGACCTGACCACCGCGTCCGCCTGCCGCCAGGCGTGCAGCCACGAGTCGTCGCCGGCCGCCACCGGGATCTCCACGGCCTGCGCCACCTGCGTGGCCGAGCGGGTGGGGTCGGGCCAGCGGCCCAGGTCGGGCGCCACCACGATGTGCTCGCCGGCCCGCTTCAGCCACGACAGCAGCGGCCTCGACAGCCCCGGCCGCCCCAGCGTCACGATCACGTCGGGCCGGTGGGTGTCCGCGAACTCCGGCATGCCCAGCAGGTAGTGGTAGGTGGAGATCGCGTGGTCGCCGTAGCGGCCGCCGCCGTTGGGCTCCGAGAGCACCGGCCAGCCCGCCATACCCGCCGCCGCCACGTACCGGCGCACGTTGGCCGCGCCGTCGCCGACCACCAGCACGCCGCGCCTGGTCGGCGCGATGTGCAGGGCGACGGGCGGGGGCGCGACCCTGGCGCGCACCCACGGGCCGTTGCCGCCGCCGTCGAGCGGCTCGCACCAGGCGGTGTCACCGTCGGGGATCAGCGGCTCCCTGAAGGCCAGGTTGAGGTGCACGGGACCGGGGTCGGACGGGCCCGACGCGCGCTGGTAGGCGCGGCAGGCCAGCGAGCGCCAGTAGGCGACCTGCCCGGGACGGTCCTCCGGCACCCCCACCTCGGCGAACCAGCGGGTCGACGAGCCGAACAGCTTGATCTGGTCGATCGTCTGGTTGGCGCCCGTGCCGCGCAGCTCGGGCGGCCGGTCGGCGGTCAGCAGCAGCAGCGGCACGCCCGACTCGCTCGCCTCGATCACGGCGGGGTGGAAGTTCGCGACGGCGGTGCCGGACGAGCAGATCAGCGCCACCGGCCGCTCGCCGCGCTTGGCCAGCCCCAGCGCCAGGTACGACGCCGACCGCTCGTCGATGCGCACGTGCAGGCGCACCCGCGACTCGGCGTGCAGCGCCAGTGCCAGCGGGGCGGAGCGCGAGCCGGGGGCCAGCACCACGTCGGTGAGGCCGCAGCGCACCAGCTCGTCGACCAGGACTGTGGCCAGTGCGGTAGCGGGGTTCAAAGTGACGCCTCCTGCATCCGGCGAAGCCACTGGGGAGATTCAATCTCAAAAGCCGACAAATGCTGAAAATCCACCGGGGGGCGCCGTACCGTCAGAGATCCCTCCACCGGCACCAGGGAGTCGTCCACGACGTCGCCCGCCAGCAACGCCATCGTGCCCAGCCCGCACGCGTACGGCAACGCCGGCAGCGCCGCCGCCAGCGCCAGCCCCGCGGCCAGCCCGACGGACGTCTCCACGGCGCTGGAGACCACGGCGGGCAGCCCGCACGCCTCCACCACCTTGAGCGCCTCGCGCACCCCGCCGAGCGGCTGCACCTTGACCACCGCGATGTCGGCAGCCTCGGCCGCCCGCACCCGGAGAGGGTCCTCCGCCCTGCGGATGGACTCGTCGGCCGCGATCGGCACGTCGCAGGCCCGCCGCACCGCCGCCAGCTCCTCCAGCGTGGCGCACGGCTGCTCCGCGTATTCCAGGTCGAACCGGTCGAGCCGCTTCAGCCGCCGCACCGCCTCGTCCACGTCCCACGCGCCGTTGGCGTCGATCCGCAGCCGGCCGCCCGGCCCGAGCGCGTCGCGTACGGCCTCCACCCTGGCCACGTCGTCGTCGAAGGTCTGGCCCCGCTCGGCCACCTTGACCTTGGCCGTGCCGCAGCCCGAGCGCCGGACGATGTCATGGGCCTGCTCGGGCCCCACGGCGGGCACGGTCGCGTTGACGGGGACGCTGTCGCGCACCGGCTCCGGCCATCCCTCGAAGGCCGCCTCGCGGGCGCACGCCAGCCAGCGGGCGCACTCGCGCGGGCCGTACTCGGGGAACGGGGAGAACTCCCCCCACCCGGCGGGACCGTGCAGCAGCACGCCTTCCCTGACGGTCTGTCCACGGAACCGGGTGCGCATGGGGATGCGGAAGACCACGGGAGAACGCGTCACGACCCTCCCTGCGCCTCTGTCCGACCTGTCGCCACTAACCTTACGAGCATGTGGAGGAACCCGTCGCATCCGGACCGTCCGCTGCATGCCATTGTGCAGCCTCCCGGACCCGCCCTGTACGCGGCGATCCGCGACGCGCTGAGCGGCGAGGGCCCCGCCGTGCTCCCCCTGGCGCCGGGCCAGTCCGAGGCCGCCCTGGCCGCGCTGCGCCCCACGCACGCCGACGGCGCGCTCCAGAGCGACGGCGAGGGCGTCCCCTCCGACGTGGCGGTCGTGATCGCCACCAGCGGCAGCACCGGCGCCCCCAAGGGCGTGATGCTCTCGGCCACCGCCCTGCGCGCCTCGGCCGCCGCCTCCCTGCGCCACGTGGCGGCCTCCAAGGGGGAGCGCTGGCTGTGCTGCCTGCCCGTCTCCCACATCGCCGGCCTCCAGGTCCTGGTACGCGCCCTGCTGTCGGACAGCGAGCCGATCATCCACGCCCGGTTCGACCCGCACGAGGTGCTCGGCTCGGGGGCCGACCACGTCTCCCTCGTCCCCACCCAGCTGCACCGGCTGGTCGAGCTGGGGGCGGACCTGTCGGTGTTCCGCACGATCCTGCTCGGCGGCGCCGCGCCCCGGCCGGGGCTGCTGGAGCGGGCCCGGGGCCTCGGCGCCCGGATCGTGACGACGTACGGGATGAGCGAGACGTGCGGCGGCTGCGTCTACGACGGCCGGCCCCTTCACAACGTGGAGGTCAAGATCGGTGAGGACGGGCTGATCAGGATCGCCGGCGCGGTGCTGTTCTCCGGCTACCGCTTCGGCGCCGCCGACCCGTTCGACGGCGACTGGTTCCGCACCTCCGACCTGGGCGAAATGGCCGGCGGCCGGCTGCGCGTGCTGGGCCGGGCCGACGACGTGATCAACACCGGCGGAGAGAAGGTGGTGGCCGCCGCCGTGGCCCAGGTGCTCGGCACCCACCCGGAGGTGGCCGATGTGGCCGTGATCGGCACGCCTGACGCCGAGTGGGGCGAACTGGTCACCGCCATCGTGGTGCCCGCCAATCCCGACACGCCACTCACGCTTCCTCAATTGAGGGCGTTCTGCCGCGATAGGCTTCCCCCTCATGCCGCCCCGCGCAGCCTGCGCCTGGTGCCCCAGCTGCCGCTGTTGCCGAACGGGAAGACCGACTTCGTCCGGCTCCGGGCAGGAACCTGATGAGTTGCGGCTGCGTCTTAGTTGGGGAGAGGGAGGGAGCCTTCATGGATCAGACCCGCAAGATGTGGGCATCCGCGGCCGTCGTCGGCGTCATCGTCGTCGGAGGCGCCTCAGTCGCGGCGGCCGCCTCGGCGGGCAAGCTCGACCAGGTCGCGAAGGAGACCCGAGCCGTGGTGGAGAAGGCACCGCCGACTTCGAGCCCGACGCCCACGACCAGCGACGGCGGCATCGTGGTCTCCCGCGATGTCAACCCGGACCCCGACGCGGTCGTCGACTACTGGACGGACCAGCGTCTGCAGGACGCCCAGCCGATGCCCATGCCTGAGGTGTCGGCCGGGGAGATCAAGATCCGGGAATAGGACTGACGGGAGGGGCGGTTCGTCTATCGGGCGATCCGCCCCTTTTTCGTCCCACCGGGAACAAATGACAGCGATTGGCGTTATTGATACTGGTGCGCCGTGCGGACCGAAGCCGCCCCACCACAACCTGCCTGATCGCTTCGACTCCGTACGGAGGAGGTGTCCTCATGCCCAGAACCGCCGTAGCGACCCCATCTGCGACTCTCGACCAACTCATTGAACGAGGGCGAGCCCAGGGTCACCTTTCTCTCGCGGAGCTGCGTGACGCGTTCGCCGACGCCGGCATCAGCCCCTCTGAAGGCCGCACGATCCTGCGTGAGCTCTCGGAGAGCGGTGTGAGCCTGGCCGCCGAGAACGAGCCGTCTCTCAGCAAGACCGCCCCGAGGAAGACCCCCAGGAAGCCCGCGCGTGCAAAGACTACCGGCCGCAAGGCGGCGGAGGCAAAAACCGCCCCGGCCAGGAACGGCACGGTGAAGAGCGCCCCGGCCAACTCCACCGAGGCGGCCGCCAAGGCCGTGACCCGCCCCGAGCCCAAGCCGGAGCACGAGGAGGACGTGCCGGAGGACCTCGAGCTGAGCCCCGAGGACTCCGAGATCGAGAACGAGCAGATCGACCTGGACGACACCCAGTCGGCCATGGGCGACTCCGTGCACACCTACCTCAAGTCCATCGGCCGCCGCACGCTGCTCACCGCGGCGCAGGAGGTCGAGCTGGCCCGGCGGATCGAGGCGGGCCTGTACGCCGAGTACAAGATGGAGACCGAGCCCGACCTGTCCGTCTCCGCCCAGGACGACCTTCTCCTGGTGATCGAGGACGGCAAGCGGGCCAAGGACCACATGCTGGAGGCCAACCTCCGGCTCGTGGTGTCGGTCGCCAAGAAGTACACCGACCGCGGCATGTCGCTGCTGGACGTGGTCCAGGAGGGCAACCTGGGGCTGATCAGGGCCGTGGAGAAGTTCGACTACACCAAGGGCTTCAAGTTCTCCACGTACGCCATGTGGTGGATCAGGCAGGCCATCCAGCGTGGTTTCGCCGACTCGGCCCGTACGATCCGGCTGCCCGTGCACGTGCTGGAGATGCTGTCCAAGCTGTCGCGCGTCGAGCGTGACATGCACCAGCGCCTGGGGCGCGAGCCCACGCCCGAGGAGCTGGCCGTCGAGCTGGACAGGACGCCCGACCAGATCGAGGAGCTGCTGCGTACCAGCCGCCAGCCGATCTCGCTCAACGCCACGATCGGCGAGGACGGGGAGACCACGATCGGCGACCTCATCGAGGACGTGGACTCGCCTGAGGCTTCGGAGATCGTCGACCGTCAGCTGCTGGGTGACCAGCTGCGCGGCGTGCTCGACAACCTCTCGCCCCGGGAGGCGAGGATCATGGCGCTCCGCTTCGGCCTGGTGGACGGCAAGCCCCACACGCTGGACGAGATCGGCAAGCACCTGGGGCTGACCCGGGAGCGGATCCGCCAGCTGGAGAAGGAATCGCTCTCCAAGCTCCGCCACCCCAGCAACACCCGCCCGCTGCTGGACTGGGCGAGCTGAAAACCGAAGCCCCGGCACAACGAGGGAGGCTGTGCCGGGGCTTCTTCATGCCCGTGTTCATGCCCGTGGGTTTATGCCCGTGGGTTTTATGCCCGTGGGACGGGCGGAGCGTCAGAGGGTCGCGGGCACCGGGCGCGGCACGCGCGGGATCCCCCACATCCGGTTGTCCTCGCGCAGCGTGCGCAACCGGTCGACCTCGGCCGTCCACATCGACCCGGCGGGCGTCGCCTTGGCCTTGCGGCGCGCGATCCGGTCGTCGTAGGCCTTCACCCCGAACGTGGCCCGCTGCCCCGCCTCGGCGGCGCGCAGGGCGTCGGTCAGCGCGCGGTCGAAGGCCCGCCCGGCTGCCATCAGCTCGATCTCATCGGCCGCCGCGGCGCGCAGCACACGCAGCGTCTCCTCGGCTTCCCTGGCCTTGTCGAGCAACTCGGGGAAGCTCTTGGAGATCTCCTGGTCCGCGTGGTAGCGAACCTCGGCCTCCCGGCTCACCCGCGGACGGAAAAACGCCATCGACCCTGCCCTTTCACACAGCCGGCACTCGTTCAACCGCCAAGGGTACGCCGTGATACGACACAGCGGGAAATCGACCCGGCGCGACCGGCTTTACGAAGTAAGATGATCTCCATGCCCGCCAAGAGACCGCCCGTCCCGCTCTCCCGCGAGCGCATCATCGAGGCCGCACTCCACATCGCCGACAGCCAGGGCCTGCGCCGGCTCACCATGCGCCGCCTGGGCGACGCCCTGGAGGTGGAGGCCATGGCCATCTACCACCACCTGCCCAGGGGCAAGGAGGCGCTCATGGACGCCCTGGCCGAGCACGTCACCGCGGTCCGCGTCGAGCAGGCGGCCACCTGGCAGGAGACGGCCAAGGCCTGGTGCCGGGCGGGGCGGGAGCTGCTGCGCGAGCATCCGGGCGTGCTGGCGCTGGCCCTGACCAAGCCCCCCAAGGGCGCCACGGCCATCGCCATCAGGGAGCAGACCGAGCAGCTCGCCGACGGCGGGCTGACCGACGCCGCGGAGGCCGTACGGGCGCTGAGAGCCTTCGTCTTCGGCAGCGTGGCCGTCGAGGTGCAGCAGTCGGGCTGGGCCGATCCTGAGGTTGATGAATGGGTCAGGCGGGACGAAAGGGCCGATATCGATTTCGAGCGCGGACTCGACGCTCTGCTCAAGGGATTGCAAACGTAGTGCGCGTGTCGCGCTTGGACCGTTATCCTGCATACGGCACGCTGTGTCGAAGGTCACACGAACGGGGATCCCTTCTGTAACAGTCCTGATGGACTATGTCCGGGAGTGTGACATCCGTCGCACACTTGCCAGAACAATTACCCGAGCCGGCTCCCGCCCCTCCCAACGGGAGCATCCCACGAGATATCGGAGGCACGCCGATGTGCCCGCACGACCCGGCCTGTCCGGATGCCGAGGCGCCCGACCGCGAGAAGGCACGCACTCTGGCCTGCCACCCCGAACAGGGGTGGAGCCTGCTCTGCAACGGTGTCGTCCTGTTCGAGGACACCGGGGAGCTGCTGCCCAGCGGCGCCGCCATCGCACCACACCGACCCGTGGTCGGCGCGGCGTGAACTAGGCGTAGTGGACTATCCACTCCGCCACGACCTCGCCCACTCGGGCGGGGTCCTTCTTGAGGTCGTGTCCCTCCCCCGGCAGCACCACCAGGCGTGCCGCGTCAGCGGCGTCCGGCACGCCGAACGGATCCCGGTCCCCGTTGACCACCAGCACGTCCACTCCGGCGCCGCGTAGCTCGTCGGCCCTGGAGCGTTCCGGCTTCCCGGGCGGGTGCAGCGGAAAGGCCAGCGCCACCACGGCCGCCGCGCCGACCGCCCCGGCCGTACGGCAGGCGACCCGCGCCCCGTTGCTCCGCCCTCCCTGCACCAGCGGCAGCCCCGGCCAGAGCGTACGCACCTCCTTGAGGACGATCTCCCACGCCTCGTCCTGTTTGACCGCCGACCCCGGCGCCCGCGCCCCCGCCACCCTGAACGCCTGCGTCACCCTGGCCACGACGGCCCCGGACTCGAGCGCGGCGTCCCGTACGGCGAGCAGGTCGGGAGCGTCCACTCCCCCGGCCGAACCGTGGGTGAGCACCAGCAGCAGCCGCGGGTCCGCCACCTCGTCCACCTGGACGAGCGCGGGCCCTCGCGGGGTCATGACCTCCATGCCAGCACCGTACCTGGGGAGGATCGCGCCCTAGCCCTCAGGTTGGATGACGGCGTGGCGCCGGCGATGGATGATTGCTGTCATGCCAGATAAGCGCCCCATCCGGGATGATCTCCAGGCGACCCTGGACGCCCGCCGGGACCTCGGTCCCGAGTACGAAGCCGCGCTCGTCGAGTCGTTCGTGGAGCGGCTCGACGCCACGATCTCCGCCCGCGTACGTTCCGAGCTGGACCACCACGGCGCCACGCCGCACCGGCAGAAGAGCCCTCCGGGCGCGGCGATGATCCCGATCGCGCTGGGCTCGATGGGCATCGGCATCCCCTTGACGGCCATCGCGGCCGGCAACGCGGGGCTGGTGGGGCTGACGATCACGTGGATCGCGATCGTGGTCATCAACGTGGCCTCGGCCGCGGCCATCATGCGCCGCAACTGACCCCGGCGGAAGCACGGCGGAAACCCGGCGGAGGCCTACGGGAGCGCCCCCGCCCTCTCCCCTGCCCGGACGCCTCTCTCCGGTCGGGCGCGCCGAACGGGCTCGGCAGTCGGGCGTGCGTCAGGCGGGCACAGCCGGCCAGCGCGTCAGGCGTCGCGGTGGTAGCGGAGGCGGACCTCGGCGGCGAGGGTCTCGTCCTCGTGCTCCAGCCCGTACGACCACACCCGTCCCGCGTCGTCGGCGCGCCCCCGCAGCGGCAGCGTCCGGGCCAGGAGCTCGATGGCCAGGGCGCCGGTCTGCGGGTCCGCCCCGTACTCGACGGTCTCCGCGAACTCCGCGCAGGCCAGCTCCAGATGCGTGATCCCGAGCTGGACCCGCAGCCCCGGCACCTCCTCGGCCGGTGCGTATTCCAGCGCGTCCAGGAGCACGTCGGCCGCCGCCCCCGGCTCCCCGTGCTCCAGCAGCAGGTCGGCCAGCTCCTGGGCCGCCCGCGCGCCGACGCCCGGGTCGCCGCCCTCCATGGCGGCCCGCAGCTCCTTCTCGACCTCGTCCAGGTCGCCGACGGCCGTCGCGAGCCGGGCCAGCGCGAGGTGGGCAAGCGGCACATATGCGGCCGTTCCGACCCCCAGGACGGCCTGCCAGGCGGCCCTGGCCTGCTCGGCACGGCCCTCCCGTTCGAACCCCTGGGCCAGGTGACAGGCGGCCTGGGCGGCGTACTCGGGGTGCCCGGTGGCCAGCGCGGTCCTGGCGGCGGCCCTGGCGGCCTCCACGTCGCCGCGCTCCTCCAGCACCACGGCGAGCCCCACCGCGGCCTGGGCCCGGTCCGGGCCGTGGGGGTCGGCGGCCAGCTCGGCGAGGATGGCGGCGGCGCCGTCGAGATCACCGCGTTCGGCCAGGCGGCGGGCGGCGTCGAGGGGCGGGGTCTCCAGCTCTGAGGACGTCAAGAGAGCTCCTTCTGGCGACGGTCGCACCGAGCCTAACCATTTCTGTCGATCATGTCTGCTCAGTTGACGCGGAAGGACTGACCGGCTTCGGACCCCTGCGCAGCAGCAGGCGTACGGTCCTGATCATGACCAGCCCGAACGCGAGCTGGAACACCGCCTGGCCCACCACCAGCGGCCCTTCGGCCAGCACGACCGACACTCCGGAGGCCACCCCGGCGGCCACCTGTAAGCCGACCAGCGCCGCCCCGGTGGACGCCCACGACACCATGCGCACCGCCAGCACCAGCTCGTGCAGGAACAACGCCGCCCCGAACGACCTGTGAACCCAATGCACGCCGCTCCCGAGGGTGTAAGGCGTGAGCAGGATCCCGACCAGCAGCACCGCGAACGAGTCCCCGGCCGCCGCCACGAACCGCGGCGCGGGGAGGGCGGGCGCGGCGGCCCGCAGCGCTCTCCGGGTGTAGAGGGCCGCGCCGAGGAACCCGACGGCGTACGGGACGACCGTGCGCCAGTGGACGCCGAAGTCGCTCATCCCGCAGTTGAAGGAGAGGCATCCAGGCATGATCACCAGGCAGACGGCCAGCCCGGATAACAGGCATACCTGCCCTTTGGCCAGGTCGCCCACCACGCCGTCGCCCATCACCGGCCTCCCAGCCGATGATCCCACGCCAACCCGGCCCCCGCGATGCCCCCCACGGGGTGACGGACGCCCGCCAGGGGAGCCCGTGATCGGCGCGGGCGCGGTGGTGAAGCCGCGCCCGCGGTGAGCTCCTAGTCCTCGTACGCGAAGCGACGAGGACCCACGCCCAAGGCTCCTAGTCCTCGTAAGCCTCCAGCGGCGGGCAGGAGCAGACCAGGTTCCGGTCCCCGTAGGCCTGGTCGATCCGGCGCACCGGCACCCAGTACTTCCCGTCCCGCACCGACGGCAGCGGATAGGCGGCCTCGCCGCGCGTGTACGGGTGGGTCCACTCGTCGGCGCTGACCGACTCGGCCGTGTGGGGCGCGTTCCGCAGCGGGTTGTCCGCCGGGTCGTAGGCCCCCGACGCCACCTTGTCGATCTCGCCGCGGATCGCGATCAGCGCGTCCACGAACCGGTCGAGCTCCCCGAGGTCCTCGCTCTCGGTCGGCTCGATCATCAGCGTCCCCGCCACGGGGAACGACATGGTCGGCGCGTGGAAGCCGTAGTCGATGAGCCGCTTGGCCACATCGTCCACGGTGACGCCGGTCTCCTTGGTGATCTGCCGCAGGTCGACGATGCACTCGTGGGCCACCAGCCCGCCGCGCCCCGTGTAGAGCACGGGGTAGTGCGGGGCGAGCCGCCTGGCCAGGTAGTTGGCCGACAGGATGGCCTGCTCGGTGGCCGCCGTGAGGCCCTCGGAGCCCATCATCCTGATGTACGCCCACGAGATCGGCAGGATCCCGGCCGAGCCGTACGGGGCCGCCGAGACGGGGCCCACCGGCGTGCCGTCGTGCAGCGGGTGGCCGGGCAGGAAGGCCGCCAGGTGGCCGCGGACCGCGACGGGGCCGACACCCGGCCCGCCGCCGCCGTGCGGGATGCAGAACGTCTTGTGCAGGTTGAGGTGGGACACGTCGGCCCCGAACTCGCCCGGCTTGGCCAGCCCGACCAGCGCGTTGAGGTTGGCCCCGTCCACGTAGACCTGGCCGCCGGCCTCGTGCACCTTGGCGCACACCTCGGTGATCGTCTCCTCGTACACGCCGTGCGTCGAGGGGTACGTCACCATGATCGCGGCCAGCGCGTCACGGTGCTTGTCGATCTTGGCGTCGAGGTCGGCCAGGTCCACGTTGCCGTCGGAGTCGCAGGCCACGACCACGACCCGCATGCCCGCCATGATCGCGCTGGCGGCGTTGGTGCCGTGGGCGGAGGACGGGATGAGGCAGACGTCGCGCTCGCCGTGGCCGTTGGCGCGGTGGTAGGCGCGGATGGCCAGCAGTCCGGCGAACTCGCCCTGCGAGCCGGCGTTCGGCTGGATGGAGACGCGGTCGTAGCCGGTCACCTCGGCCAGCCAGCCCTCCAGCGTGCCGATCAGCTCGCGGTAGCCCTCGGCCTGGTCGTCCGGCGCGTACGGGTGGATCGCGGCGAACTCGGGCCAGGTGATCGGCTCCATCTCGGTGGTCGCGTTCAGCTTCATCGTGCAGGAGCCGAGCGGGATCATGGAGCGGTCGAGCGCGATGTCCTTGTCCTGCAGCTTGCGCAGGTAGCGCAGCAGGGCGGTCTCGGAGCGGTGGCTGTGGAAGACCGGGTGGGTGAGGTAGCCGGACTCGCGCGCCAGCGAGGCGGGCAGCGCGTCCGCGTCCAGGGCCACGTCGGCCCGCTCGACGCCGAAGGCGGCCCACACCTTGGCGACCTCGGCGGCGCCGGTCTTCTCGTCGCAGGAGATCGACACGTGGTCGTCGTCGACGCGCCAGAGGTTCACGCCCTGCTCGACGGCGGCGGCGACCACCTCGGCGGCCCGGCCGGGCACGCGTACGAGCACGGTGTCGAAGAACTCGCGGTGCACGACCTCCAGGCCCGCCTGGCGCAGCCCGCCGGCCAGGGCCACGGCGTGCCGGTGCGCCCGGTGGGCGATCCGGCGCAGCCCCTCGGGGCCGTGGTAGACGGCGTACATGCTCGCGATGACGGCGAGCAGGACCTGCGCGGTGCAGATGTTGCTGGTGGCCTTCTCGCGGCGGATGTGCTGCTCGCGGGTCTGCAGGGCCAGCCGGTACGCGGGGTCGCCGTCGGCGTCCACCGACACGCCCACCAGGCGGCCGGGAAGCTGGCGCTGCAGGCCCTCGCGTACGGACATGTAGGCCGCGTGCGGCCCGCCGAACCCGAACGGCACCCCGAACCGCTGCGAGGAGCCGATCGCGATGTCGGCGCCCAGCTCGCCGGGCGCGGCCACGAGGGTGAGGGCCAGCAGGTCGGCGGCGGCCACGACGAGCGCGCCCGCCTCGTGCGCGGCGGCGGCCACGGCGCGGAAGTCGCGCAGCCGCCCGGACGCGCCCGGGTACTGGACGAGCACGCCGAAACACTCGGGCAGCCCGCCCTCGAGGGAGTGCTCCACCAGCGTGATGCCCAGGGGCTCGGCCCTGGTGGCGAGCACGGCCTTGGTCTGCGGCAGCGCGTCGGCGTCCACCACGAACACGCTGCTCTTGGACTTGCCCGAGCGGCGGGCCAGGGTCATCGCCTCGGCGGCGGCCGTGGCCTCGTCGAGGAGGGAGGCGCCCGCGACGGGCAGGCCCGTCAGGTCGGAGACGACGGTCTGGAAGTTCAGCAGCGCCTCGAGGCGGCCCTGCGAGATCTCCGGCTGGTACGGGGTGTAGGCGGTGTACCAGCCCGGGTTCTCCAGCAGGTTGCGCCGGATGACGGCGGGGGTGATCGTGTCGTGGTAGCCCAGGCCGATCATGGAGGTGAGCACGCGGTTGCGCCCGGCCAGGGCGCGCAGCTCGGCGATGGCCTCGGCCTCGCCGACGGCGGCGGGCAGCTGGAGCCGGTCCTTGGCCCTGATGGCCTCGGGGACGGCCACGGCCACCAGATCCGCCACGGACTCGAAGCCCACGGCCTCGAGCATGCGCTGCTGCTCGGTCGCGGATGGGCCGATGTGCCTGGACGAAAACGGCGGAGCTGACAGGTCGGTCATGGACAGTGCCTCCCGAGGCTATGGAGACCGGCGCCGTGGCGCGGGCGAATGCCGGGTCTCCCCCTCTGTCAGCGCGGCGACGCCGCGACCTGAGAGCTTCACCCCGCGAACGGGGCTTGCACCGTCGGTGAGGCACGCCTGGCGGGCGCGCCTGCTTTCCAGAGTTGCCTCACCCGAGCGGTACAGGGTGCCTGAGAGATTCCGGGGAGGGTTGCTCCTTCGGCGCCCTGAGACCGGCGGGTCCCAGGGACTCTCCCGCACGGGGTCGTCAGCCTTGCTGTCCTAGATTACAACCCTCCGCGTTACGCATGAATTTCCCCGTCGATGCGTTATGTGCGGATTGCCCGGTGGGCCGCGTCCGGCGGCCCACGGCAGAAGGGGGTGTGCTAGCTGAGGCGCCGCGCGCGGCGACGGCGGGCGAGCTCGTCAGCGGGGTGGTCGGCCGGGACGCTGTCCTCGACCGCCGCTCGTTCCCCCGGCAGCTCCGCGAGGGAGCCCTCGACCTCTCGCCAGACCCGGCCGAGCGCGATGCCGAACACGCCCTGACCGCCTTGGAGCAGGTCTATCACCTCGTCGGCCGAGGTGCACTCGTAGACGCTGACGCCGTCGCTCATGAGCGTGATCTGCGCGAGATCGGCGACCCCGCGGTCACGCAGATGCTGGACGGCCGTACGGATCTGCTGCAACGACACCCCGGTGTCGAGGAGCCGCTTGACGACCTTGAGCACCAGGATGTCCCGGAAGCTGTAGAGCCGCTGGGAGCCCGAGCCCTGCGCGGCTCTTATCGTGGGCTCCACGAGGCCCGTGCGCGCCCAGTAGTCGAGCTGCCTGTAGGTGATGCCGGCCGCCGCGCAGGCCGTCGGCCCGCGGTATCCGATGTCCGCCGGCAGCGACGCCGGCTGTTCGTCGAAGAGCAGGCCCTGCTCTCCGGCACGCTGCCGCGCGCTCTCGCGCCGAACCGGATCTTCCTGGCCGGCCGTCTTTCCCTCGCCGCTGCTGACCGCCACGCGGACCTCCGGCTTTCTCTCATCCCGCGGCCTGATCTGGGGGTTCGTAAAGGGCGACCACGGGTTTCACTTGCACCGTAGGACCGTGACCATGCTCAGTCAACGATCCGGCTCGGCGCGTCGTGAAGCGTAAATGCACCGAAATACCTACCCCGCCCTGCCGAAGTCTTCGGGAGTGATCGTGTCAAGGAACTCTCTGAACTTCTCCACCTCGTCTTCCTGGTCGTCCGGGATGATCACCCCGGCCTCCTGGACGACCTCCTCGCTGGCGAAGATGCGCGCTCCGGTGCGCAGGGCGAGCGCGATCGAGTCGGACGGCCGCGCGCTCACCTCCACGCCGTTGGAGAAGACCAGGTCGGCGAAGAAGATGCCGTCGCGCAAGGCGACGATGTTGACCGCTCGCAGGCCGACGCCCAGAGCGCTCAGCACGTCTCGGAAGAGGTCGTGGGTGAGCGGACGCGGCGGTGGCTCCTCCGCTTGGGCCAGCGCGATGGCCGTCGCCTCGGTCATGCCAATCCATATAGGAAGGAACCGCTCCCCGTGTGCCTCCTTGAGCAAGACGATCGGCTGATTTGTGGGCATTTCGACTCGAACGCCCACGACCTCCATCTGCAACACGGGCTGCTCCGTATTCCTGACCGGTCACCCGGCACAGCTATTTGCGGGTCGCTACTGCTGACTGGCTACTGCAATTCAACGTAACACCCGGCGGGCATGGAATGCGCCTCCGCCTCCCAGCTCGCCAGGGTCTCAACGCCCCAGTACGGACCGGATCCCCGACCGCACAAGGGATGCGTGCAGGTCGAGCAGGAGTGTGGAAAGCTCCCTGGCGACCTCGTCGGCCTCCCCGATGGCGCCGGGGGCCCGCCGTTTGAGTATGGGCGCGACCGCCTGCTCGACGAGCCCGCACTCGCGCTCGGCCGCGGCCTTGACCGCCCGCAGGTGGCGGGCGCGCAGGCCGAAGCGGGCCAGCGCGCCGATGCTGCGGGCCACGTTGAGCGCCTCTTCGTCGTAGCGCCTGGCCACCGGGGCGAGCAGCCCGTAGTCCTCGAGCTCGGTGAGCGTCTCGTCGTCGATCTCCGCCGCCTCGAGCAGCTCGGCCCGGCTGAGCCGGACCTCCGTCTTCTCCTGGACGGCGCGCGGACGGCCGAAGCTCTCGGCCATCCTGTCCTTGATCACCCGCAGCGGCAGGTAATGGTCGCGCTGCTCGCGCAGGATGAAGCGCAGCTGCTCCACGTGCAGGTGAGTGAACTTGCGGTAGCCGGACGGGCTGCGCTCCGGCTCGATCAGCCCCTCACCCTCCAGGAAGCGGATCTTGGAGATCGTCACATCGGGGAACTCGCCCTGCAGGAGCGCGAGCACCTCCCCGATGCTCATGTGAGAGCGTGCCGCCTGGGAGGTCATGTGACCTCCCGGGACGGCGCGTCCACGAGTCGCTCGCTCGGCTCGATCATGCGCCGGCGTGGGTCCGCATCAGGAAGACGAGGCGGAACTTGCCGATCTGCACCTCGTCTCCGGAGTGCAGGGGAACCTCCTCGATGCGCTCCCTGTTGACGTAGGTGCCGTTGAGGCTGCCCACGTCGCGCACGGAGAACTGACCGCCGGGGTGGCGGTAGAACTCGACGTGGCGGCGGGAGACCGTGATGTCGTCGAGGAAGATGTCGCTCTCCGGGTGGCGCCCGGTCGTGGTGAGGTTCTTGTCCAGCCGGAAACGGCTCCCCTGGTTGGGGCCCCTGGTCACCGTGAGCAGCGCCGTGCCGGGCGGCAGCTGCTCGACCAGAGCCCGCTCCGCCAGGAGCATGTCGCCTGCCTCAGCCTCGTATGCCTCGATTCCCGCGATGGAGATCGTCGACGTGGTGTCCCCGGAGACCTCGGGTCTGGTCAGCGGTGACCCACAGCGGGAACAGAAACGGGCATCCTCGGGGTTGGCGTGCCCGCACTGCGTGCAGTAGACGCTCGGCATCGATCGGCTCGGCCTCCTACCGCGAAGACGCGGCGACGGTGCTCAAAGACGCGCCTCGCTTCGCTTTTTCAAGTTTGCGAATGCCGCAAGATACGCTGATCAGCGGCAAAGGTCAAGGCGGGGCACTGGACTGTGGTTTGGACGCAGACAAAGTTACCGCCGCTTCCGCCCCTTGGTCCATGCCGCCGCGCGTTTCTACATTACGATCTTGCGGCACTGTCTGGGCACGTCAACCCTAATGGCTTTTTTCCTCACCCTCCGCGACGATTGTTCACATGGCGGCCTGCTCCACGATGCGGGCCCACCGTTCGAGCAGGGCCTGGGCGCCGTCCATGTCGCCCGCCTCGGCCCACAGATCGGTCACGGGCTCGGTGGCCGCGGGCAGCACGAGCACCCAGCTCCCGTCGTCGTGGGCCACCCGCACGCCGTCGGTGGTGTCGATGCGCCGGCCCTCGTGCTCGGCCTCCGCCGCCTCGATGACCGAGCGCATGACGGCCCCCTTGGCCGCCCACGGCGTGGGGATCGTGCGCTTGAGCATCTTGACCTCGGGGATCCTGGCGTCGATCTGGCTGAGCGACAGGCGGGTGCGGGCCACCAGCCCGAGCAGGCGCATGAACGAGGCCAGCCCGTCGATGGCCGGGCTGAACTCCGGCACCACGAAGCCGCCGCGCCCGTCCGCCGCGAAGATCATGTCGGGGCCGGCGGCGGCCGAGGTGAGGGCGTCGAGCGCGGTGGAGGTCCACTGCACCTGTACGCCGTGGAAGCGGCAGACCTGCTCGGCGACCCTGGTCGTGGTGACCGGCAGGGCCACCTGGCCACCCCTGCGCTCGGCGGCGACGAGGTCGAGGACGACGAGCAGGGAGCGTTCGTCGTTGATGAGCTGGCCCATCTCGTCCACGAGGGCTATGCGCTCGCCGACCGGGTCGAACCGGACCCCGAACGCCGCCCGCGACGAGCTGACCAGCTCCGACAGGCGCTGCAGGTCGCGGCGGCGCTCGGCGAGCGTCTCGGTGGGCGAGACGTCGTCGAGGCGGGCGTTGACGGTGAGCACCTCGACCCCGACGCGGCCGAGGAGCGTGGGCAGCACCAGCGAGGAGGTGCCCCCCGCGCAGTCCACGACGACCTTCATGTCCCTGACGTCGCCCACGTCCACGTGCCGCAGGAGCTCGTGGGTGTAGTCCTCGACGGCCCTGGCCGGATACGTGAGCTCGGCGATCTCCCCCGGGAACGCGCGCCGGAACTCCTGCCGGGAGAAGACCCGCTCCAGCTTGCGCTGCGCGGCCGGGGGCAGGTCCGCGCCGCGGCCGTCCATGATCACGATGTCCACGCTCTGCGGATCGCCCGGGGTGGTGCGCAGGGTGATGCCGCCCGCGGCCGACTCGCGGGCCGTGTGGAAGCGCGTGACCGGCAGCGGGGCGGCCTCCAGGTCTAGGACGTTGATCGCGCCCGCGGTGAGCGCGCCGATGACGGCCCGCTTGAGCGCCCTGGCGGCCAGGGAGCAGTCGCGGGAGGTGACGACGTACTCGCCCTTCTTGAGGGTGGTGGCGTACGCGCTGGCCAGCCGGACGCACAGCTCGGCGGTGATCTCGACGTTGACCAGGCCGCTGACGCCCCTCGGGCCGAACAGGTTGCGCTGGCCGCGCGACTCCCAGATGACGCTGGTGTTGACGACCGCGCCGGCCTCGATGGTCTTGAACGGGTAGACCTTGACGCCGCTGGAGACGTACGCCTCGGGCTCGATGACGCACTCGTCGCCGATGACGGCGTTCTCCTCGATGCGGGCGCCGGCCATGATGTCGGTGCTCTTGCCGATGACGCAGCCGCGCAGGTGGGCGCCGGGGCCGAGGTAGACGTTGTCGTGGACGACCGCGCGGTGCAGGAAGGCGCCCTCGCGGACGACGGCGTTGTTGCCGAGCACGGTGTACTCGCGCAGCTCGGCGCCCGCCTCGACCTTGGCGTAGTCGCCGATGAGCAGCGGGCCCTTGAGCACGGCGTCGGGGTCGACCGAGGCCGAGTCGGCGACCCAGACGCCCGGCGAGAGCTCGAAACCGCCGATCTCCAGGTTGACCCGGCCGGACAGGGCGTCGGCCTGGGCCTTGAGGTAGCTGTCGTGGGTACCGACGTCCTCCCAGTAGCCGTCGGCCACGTAGCCGTAGATGGCGGCGCCGCTGTCGAGGAGGGCGGGGAAGACGTCGGAGGACCAGTCGACGGGCTCGCCCGCGGCGACGGTGGCGAGGACCTCGGGCTCCATGATGTAGATGCCGGTGTTGACGGTGTCGGAGAAGACCTGGCCCCAGGTGGGCTTCTCGAGAAAGCGCTGAACGCGTCCCCCGTCGTCCACGATGATGATCCCGAATTCGAGGGGGTTCGGGACGCGCTTGAGGCCGATTGTCACAAGTGCCGAATTTTCACGATGAAACCGGATCATGTCGGTTAAATCGATATCTGTCAGGGCGTCGCCGGAGATCACGAGGAAACGGTCGTCGCGGAGCCGGTCCTCGGCGTTCTTGACGCTGCCCGCCGTCCCGAGGGGCACGTCCTCGGTGGCGTACTGGAGGCTCATGCCGAGCTCGTCGCCGTCGCCGAAGTAGTTGCGGACGAGCGCCGCCAGGAACTGGAGCGTGACCACCGTCTCGGTGATGCCGTGGCGCTTCAGCAGGCGCAGCACGTGCTCCATGATCGGGCGGTTGACCACGGGCAGCAGGGGCTTGGGCTGGTTGGCGGTCATGGGACGCAGCCGAGTTCCCTCTCCGCCTGCCATGACGACCGCCTTCACCCGATCACTCCTTTTTGGCCGAGGTTACGAGTTGCAGCACCTGTACCACATACAACACGCCTGCCCACCAGTACAGGCCCGTTCCCCAAAGCGCGAACGCCCACCCGACAATTCGTGCTATATCGGCATACCACCCCGTATGGGAGGCAAGGAAGAGGAGAGGGAAGGCGTACATGAGGTTGAACATGGCAGCCTTGCCCAGGTAATGCACCTGAAGTGCCTTGTAGCCATGTTTGCGAAGTACGGGGATGAAACAGGCGACGAAGAGTTCACGCCCCAGGATGACCACGACCAGCCACCACGGGATCACGTCGCGTAGCAGCAGGCCGATGATGGTGGCGAAGACGTAGAGCTTGTCGGCGGCGGGGTCGATGATCCGGCCGAGCCTGCTGGTCTGGTTGAAGGCGCGCGCGATCTTTCCGTCGAGCCAGTCCGTGAAACCGGCCACCGCGAGGATCGCGATGGCCCATCCGTCCGCCTTGGGCCCGAGAACCAGCCAGAGGAAGACGGGGACGCCGAGGAGTCGCAGGAAGCTCAGCAGGTTGGGAACCGTCCAGATACGGTCCTCGGCGGAAGTTTCGCTCACGAGCAGACCCTACTGCGTGGAACTCTGACACAGCGGTCCCGCATGGGGCGCTCACATTTCCGCCCTTCCCGCCCACCCCGGAGTGAGGTCAGGTGCGCAAGAAGGCGTGGGTGCGGCCCAGCTCCTCGAAGCCGAGCTCGGCGTAGAAGTCCTTCGGCCAGTCGGCCGCGTCGGCCGCCAGGAAGATCAGCTCGGCCTCCGCCGCCTTGGCGAGCAGCGCGGTCATGAGGGCGCGCGCGTGCCCCTTGCCCCGATGATCCGCGCCGGTGAAGACGCTCTCGATCTGGGCCACGCCGCCGTGCTCGTACAGGTCGGCCCTGGCGGCGATCTCCCCGTCCGGGGCGCGTACCCCCCAGAAGCTCACCGCGTCGGCGCCGCGCAGCCGGCCCTCCACCCGCAGGGCGAGCCTGTCGATCACCTCGTCCGGCGCCTGCGGCAGCGTGTGGCGCCAGTCGCGCCGCAGCACCGGCAGCAGCTCGGCCAGGGAGATCCGCTCGGCCACCCCGGAGCCGGGCGGGGTCGGGCCGCGGAAGGCCATGATCAGGTTCGTCTCGTGCTCGTAGCCGGCGGCGAGGAACGCGGGCGCGAGCGCCGTACCGAGCCGGTCGTCGTCCACGCACACCAGCCGGTGCTCCCGCTCCGCGAGCACCTCGTCGGCCGCCCGCAGCAGCCGCTCCGCCGCCTCCCGGGCCTCCTCCGGCGTCTCCGGGACCGGCCCGGGGCCGACGATGAGCTTGTTGTCGTCGTGGGAGCCGGGATAGCGCCCGTCGATCACCGCGAACCCGCCCGGGACGGTCACCTCCCGCGGCGCCCTGCGGCGCGCGAAGGCGTGCTGGAAGCCCACCGCGCGAGCCAGGTCCGCGGCGCCGGTGTCCAGGGCCGCGTCCGGGGCCGCGGCCAGGGCCGCGGCGGGTTCAGCCGGCACGCCGCGCCGCCTCGAGGAACGCCCGGATGAGCGCCGAGTCCTTCACCCCGGGCGAGGTCTCCACGCCGCTGGACACGTCGACGCCCCACGGGGCGGCCGCCGCGATCGCCTCCGCCACGTTCGACGGGGCGAGCCCGCCGGCCAGCAGCCACTGCCCCGACGCGCGGCCGCGGACGGCCGCCCAGTCCCACGCCTGCCCGGACCCGGCGTGCGGCGCGTCCACGAGGAGCAGGTCCTCGTCGTAGGCCCCGCAGCGCAGGTCGGCCTCCGCGTCGACGGCCCTGATCAGCCGGAGGCCGAGGTCCTTGAGCGCGGTGAAGTCGCCGTGCGGGTGCCTGCCGTGCAGCTGGATGGCCCGTACGCCGGACGCCAGCGCCGCCGCGCGCACCGTGTCAGGGTCCTCGCCGCGGAACACCCCCACGGTCAGCACCTGGGCGGGCACCAGCGCGGCCAGCTCCGCGGCCCGCTCGGGCGCGATCCTGCGCGGGCTCCGGGTCATGACGAACCCGATCGCGTCCGCGCCCGCCTCGACGGCGGTGGTCACATGCTCGGGCTCGCTCAACCCGCAGATCTTCACATACACCACACCCCCGACCCTAGCGGCGGCGGGGGCCACCGGTGACCATGCCCACGCCGGTCCACCCGGAGAATGAGCGGCCGTCCCCCGTCCGGCGGACGAGCGGGGCGGGTTAATGGGTGGGGTCAGGGGCGGGGTCAGGGGCGGGGCAGGCGTACCGGGCGGAAGGAGGCGTCCACGAGGCCGGTGCGGTGGGCCACGACGGCGGCCTGGATGCGGTTGCGCAGCCCCAGCTTCTCCATGGCCGCCGCGATGTGGGTCTTGACCGTCGTCACGCCCACGTGCAGCTCCTCCGCGATCTCCGCGTTGGACAGCCCGGTGCCGACCAGGGCGAGCACCTCCAGCTCGCGTTCGGTCAGCCCTGCGGGCGGGGGCGCGGCGGCCTGCTCCTCGGCGTCCAGGAACCGCTCCACGACCCGGCGCAGCACCGACGGCGCCAGGAGCTGCTCCCCCGCCGCCGCCCGGCGCACGGCGTCCACCATGCGCTCCGGTTCGTCGTCCTTGACCAGGAATCCGACCGCGCCGGCCCGCAGCGCCGCGTACACGTTGGCGTCCTCCGCGAACGTCGTCAGCACCACGATCCGGGCGCCCGGCCGGGCGGCGAGCACGCGTTTGATCGCCTCCAGCCCGTCGACCCTGGGCATGCGCAGGTCCATGAGGATCACGTCGGGCAGGTGGCGCTCGGCCAGGCGGACCGCCTCGGCCCCGTCCACGGCCTCCCCCACGACCTCCATGTCGCCCGTGGCCTGCAGCAGCATCCGCACGCCCGCCCGTACGAGCGCCTGGTCGTCGGCCACCAGCACGCGGATCATGCGACGCTCCTGGCCGGGAGGCTGGCGGCCAGGAGCCAGCCGCCCTCTCCGTCGGGCCCGGCGGAGAGGGTGCCGCCGAGGGTGCGGACGCGTTCGCGCATGCCGGCCAGGCCGCGCCCGGACGAGGGCAGGCGCTCGACGACGGTGGGCGGGCGGCCGTTGCGGATCCGTACGGACAGGCCCTCCGCCGAGGGGGTGACGCTGACCCGGACCTCGGTGCCGGGGCCGGCGTGTTTGAGCACGTTCGTGAGTCCTTCCTGGACGATGCGGGCGGCGGAGGCCCTGGCGATGAGGGGCGCCCGGTCGGTGGCGGGGTCGAGTTCGAGGTCGACGACGAGCCCGGCGGCGGCCATGCGTTCGGCGGACTCGCGGACCACGTCGGCGGGGTTGGCCAGCAGGTCGGGCTGGCGTTCGGGGTCGCGCAGCAGGTCGAGCAGGTCGCGCAGGTCCTGCAGCACCTGGTGTCCCGTCTCGCGGATGTCGGTGAGCGCGTCGGCGACGGGGCCGTCGGGGGCGGTGTAGCGGGCGGCGCTGGCCCGCAGGACCATGGCGCCCACGTGGTGGGCCACGATGTCGTGCACGTCGCGGGCGATGCGCTCGCGTTCGGCGAGCTGGTCGGCGCGCACCTGGGCGACGGCCGCGCGGGCCGCCTCCTCGGCGCGCAGCCGCTCGGCGGCCGCCGCGGCCTGCCGCATGCCGAGGTAGCGGCCGATGGCGATCGGCGTGGCCACCAGCGTCATGAGGATGCCGACGCGGAACGGCGTGGTCTGGGTCTCCTGGCCGACGACGGCGATCGCGGTCAGCATGCAGCCGGCGGCGTAGGCGATGATCGTCCACGCCCAGGAGGTCACCCGCATCGCGAACACGCCGATCGCGATGAGCGTGAGGATCACGCAGGTGTTGACGACCTGGTTCAGATAGGTGTCGGCGGAGACGAGCAGCGCGCCCTGCAGCAGGAGCACCACCCCGGGCAGCCGCCGGGCGATGCCCAGCGACAGGCCGCCGACCACGGCGAGCAGGCCGACCACCCAGACGGGCTGGGTGCCCGCGTGCCAGGAGGTCCAGGTGCTGAGCACGGTGATCGCCACCCCGCCCGCCGCCAGCAGCGCGTCGGGGGTGACGTCCCGCTCCTCCAGCGGCCCCGCCGAGCCGCGCAGGTACGCCCCGAGCACGGCCGGGAAGACCGCCAGGAAGACCGAGTACACCCAGGTGTTCATGACGACCGGGATGCCGGGGTCGACGATGTTCAACGCGGTCGCGACCATCGCGGCGGCCACGGCGAGCACGGTGCCCCGCCAGCCGGAGCGGTATCCCACGACTCCGAGCGCCACGCAGACCAGGATCTGCGCCGTGTTGGACGTGAACGACCCGAGCTGGTCGGTCACCACCAGGAGCCCGGCCAGGTAGAGCGCGACGGGCACCGGCCGGCGCCGGACGAGCCCCATGGGCAGTCCCACCAGCAGCGCCATCGGGATGTTCATCTCGGCGGGCAGGTATCTGGTGTCGCCCGCGTGCGCCGTCGTCAACAGGTCCAGGCCCACACCTGAGACCGCGAGCAGGACATCCAGCGGCAAACCACGCCAACGCATGGACTCACGGTATCCGTGGAGCTTGTCGGCGGGGGTCCTCCTTGCGGAGGACCCCGTCTCCTCCAAGTGGCCGGAGGTCCGCCCGGAGGGCGGAGCGTCCACCCGCGATCTTGCCTTAGGTTCGGGGCATGCCCAATGACTCCGCACTTTTTCTCGGCCAGTTCTTCCGGGCGCCGACCACGATCGGGGCGGTCGCCCCCAGTTCGCGGTGGCTGGCCTCGGCTGTCTGCGCCCCGATCCCCGAGCGCGGCGAACCGACGGTGGTCGAGCTCGGCCCGGGCACGGGCCCGTTCACGGCGGAGATCCAGCAGCGGCTGGGCGGGCGTGGCCACCACCTGGCCGTGGAGGTCAACGAGCCCATGGCGCGGCTCCTGGCGGCCCGGTTCCCGGCCGTCGACGTGGTGAACGCCGATGCGGCGCGGCTGGGCGAGTTGCTGGCCGAGCGCGGGTTGCAGCAGGCGGACGTGGTGGTGAGCGGGTTGCCGTGGGCGGCGTTCCCGCAGGAGTTGCAGCACGCGCTGCTGAGTGCGGTGACGTCGGTGATGAGCCCCGGTGCGGCGTTCACGACGTTCTCCTACATTCACGCCATCCCGCTGAGCTCGGCGCGCCGGTTCCGGGCGCTGCTGGCCGAGCGGTTCGAGGAGGTCGTGCCGGGGCGTACGGTGTGGCGCAACACGCCGCCCGCCTTCGTCTTCCACGCGCGCCGCCCCCGCTCATAGGACGGGCACGTAAATCTCCGGCAAAGCTTCGGCGGAGGCGGCCGTGGTGCGCGCAGGCCGGGGTGAGTCTCTGCCTCGTCCCCGGAGCAACGTTCTCGGCCTCGGTGAACAAGCCCTCGGCATCCGCGCGGCGACCAGGCCGTCCCCGTCCACCCCCCGCTACCCGGACGCGGGGGAAGCACACCCGCGGATCAGCCGAACGACGGCGGCCGCTTCTCCCGCACCGCGCGCACGCCCTCGACCACGTCAGGGCCGGTGAAACCGAGGAACTCCATGGCCAGCGAGGCGTCGAACGAGGGCCCGGCCAGGCGCAGCCAGTTGTTGAGCGAGTATTTGGTCAGCCTGATCGCCTCCTGAGAGCCGGAGGCGAGCCTGACCGCGATCTCCATGGCCTTGTCGTGCACCTGGTCGTCGTCCACGCACAGGCTGACCAGCCCCATCCGCTCGGCCTGCTCGCCCGTGACGGGCTCGCACAGCAGCAGGTGGTATTTCGCCTTGGCCAGGCCGCACAGTAGCGGCCACACGATGGCCGCGTGGTCGCCGGCCGCGACGCCGAGCCTGGTGTGCCCGTCGATGATCCGCGCCGTACGGCCGGCGACGGAGATGTCGGCCAGCAGGGCCACGGCGAGCCCCGCGCCGACCGCCGGCCCCTGGATCGCCGAGACGATCGGCTTGGAGCAGTTGAGGACGTTGTAGACGATGTCGCGGGCCTCGGCGAACACGCGCAGCCTGGTCGCGTGGTCGCGGGTCATCTCCTCGATCATGGACAGGTCGCCGCCCGCGGAGAACGCCTCACCCTCTCCCCTGACGACGACGGCCCTGACGCTGTCGTCCCGGTCGGCGTCGCGCCAGATCTCGCCCAGCTCGCGGTGGGCGGTCGCGTCCACGGCGTTGAGCCGGCCCGGCTCGCTGATCGTGACCCGCAGGACGCCGTCGGCCGGAGTGTCGATCTTGAGCTTGTCGTACGTCACCATGACCCCCGCAGCCGCTCCGCGACGTACTCGCGGGCCTCGACCGCCTGGTCGAACAGGCCCGGCAGGCCGAAGAAGCCGTGCACGGCGCCGTCCCATCTGCGGCTCTGCGCCGGCACGCCCGACTCCGCCAGGCGCCGGGCGTAGTGCTCGCCCTCGTCTCTCAGCACGTCGTACTCGGCCGTCACCACGGTCGCGGGCGCCAGGCCGGCGACGTCGGGCAGCCGCAGCGGCGACAGCCGCGGGCCGGCGAGGTCGGCGTCACCGGCGTACTGCCTGGCGTACCACGCCAGCTCGGCGGCGCCGAGCGCGTAACCCTTGGCGTATTCGGCGTGGCTGGGCGTGTCCATGGCCAGGTCGAGCACCGGGCAGACGAGCGCCTGGTGCGTGAGGCCCAGCCCGGCGTCGCGGGCCTGCCAGGCGGCGACGGCGGCCAGGTTGCCGCCCGCGCCCTCGCCGACGACCGCGACGCCGCCGTTGCCCTGGTAGAAGGCCGGCCGGGCGAACAGGTCGCGCACGACGGTCCACGCGTCGTCGGCGGCGGCCGGGAACGGGTGCTCGGGCGCGAGCCGGTAGTCCACCGACACCACCACCGCGCCTGTGCGGATCGCCAGGTCGCGGCAGAGCCGGTCGCTCCGTTTGACGCCGCCGTAGACCCAGCCGCCGCCGTGGAAGAAGACCGCGACGGGCAGCGCGCCGTCGCCGGGGTCGGCGCGGTAGATCCTGATGGGCACGCCCTCGGCCTGCTCGTCACGGACGAAGGGGAGCTTGGTGAGCGGGCCGCGGTGGATCGCCACCCGGTCGGGCTGCGCGCGCGTCTCCTGGATCTCTTCCGGGCCGAACGCGTCGTAGTCGGTGCCCGCGTCCGGCACGTAACGGGCGAGATAATCCCGCGCCTGAGGGTGCAGCGGCATGATCGCAGCCTATCGGGCCGCCTCGATGAACGCATCGAAGATCCGCGCATCTCCGTCACTCTCCGGATGCCATTGGACACCCACACCGAACCGGTGCCCCTGCAACTCGATCCCCTCCACGATCTGGTCCTCGGCCCAGGCCACGGCCAGCAGGCCGGTGCCGAGGCGGCGTACGGACTGGTGGTGGGGGGCGCTGACCTCGACCCGGTCGCCCACAGCCTTGCCGAGCTTGCTGGAGACGCTGACCTGGATCGTGTGGGTCGCGCCCGGCTCGCCGTGGCGGTCGCTGTCGAGCACCTCGGGCAGCCAGGGGATCAGCGTGCCGCCCTGGGCGACGTTGAGCACGTGCATGCCCCTGGCGATGGCCAGGATCGGCAGGTCGGCGCGGACGGCGGCCCTGGCCAGGGCCAGCTCGAACCGGTCGCGGTGCTGCTGCGGCTCGGCCACCCGCTCGTCGGGCTCGCCGCCGTAGTTGCCCGCGCCGAGCTCCACACCGTCGGCCAGGACGATGCCCTGCAGGCCGCTGATGTAGTCCTCGATGGCGGGGGTGCCGATCGGCGGGAGCATCACGGGAGCGCCCCCGGCCCGCCCGACCGCCCTGGCGTAGGAGGGGGGCGACAGTACGGCCTCGCGTACGTAGTCGCTCCAGCGGGCGGCTTCGAAGTAGGCGGTGATACCGATGAGCGGTCGGGACATGCGATCTCCAGGGGGCAAGGTGGAGTCCGTGCCGCCATCAGCCTGTCAAGATGACGGCCGCATGCCCCATCATGGCGCAAGGTCTTTCCGATATGTCAGGTCTCCCAAAGATCTACCACGTCTGTCCCCACCCTGACGCCACGCCCCCTCCGCCGACATGACGCGACGGGCCGGGGCGGGCGCGGCGTGGTACGCCTTCGGGCCTCCCCACTCAAGCACCCACCTCGCCTCCAGCCGCCCTACACCGGCGGTCCTGGCGGCTCTCCCGCGCACGCGGGTGCGGCCGCGGGGCGCTGGGTTGCGGGCCGGTGTGCGAGGCCCGGCGGAGGCAGGCCAGGGCGCGGGGAGGTGGGGGCGCCCAGGTGCCGGAGTAGCGCGCGTGGGTGGGGCCCAGGCGGGGCGCTGAGGGGCCGAGGGTGGCGTGCGCGGGTTGGCCTGGGGCGGGGGTCCGGGCCCGGGCTGGTGCGGGGCGCCCAGGGGCCGGAACGGCGCGTGAGTGGCCCGGGGTGGGGGTCGGGCCAGGGCGGGTGCGGGTGAGGAGTGGGGTGTTGAGGTGCACGGGTGGCGGACGTGGGTGAGTCCGGGGTGGGCGTGGGGTTGGGGTGGGTGGGGTGGTGGGTTACGTGAGGGTGGGGGTTACGTAGATCTCGGCGCCCGGGGGGAGGGCGCAGTCGAGGTAGCCGAGTCCGTGGGCGTTCTCGCCGCACACGATCATGTTGATGTGCCGGCGGATCCGCCCGTACTCGTCGCGTAGCCGCTCCTCCAGCAGCGGATGCGTACGCCGGAGCATGTCGAGGGCCGCTCCCAGGGTGGGCGGCGAGTCGCGGTCGGCGGCCACGGCGAAGACCTTGACCTCCGAGCGCCCGCTCACCCAGCGCCGCAGCATGCCCGGGAGCACGAAGACGACCATCGTGACCATCGGCTAGAGCACCGCCGCCCGCACAGTGAGCACGTCGGGCAGGTGGCGGACGACCGGTGACCAGGTCTCGCCGCCGTCGCGCGAGCCGTGGACCTCGCCGTCGCGCGTGCCGAAGAACACCCCCGCCTCCGAGGCCGTCATCGCGTCACGCAGCACGGCCGCGTGCACGGGGCCCTCGGGCAGGCCCGAGGCGAACGGCTGCCATGTCGCGCCCGCGTCGTCGCTGCGGAAGACGCGGTAGCGGTGGCCGACCGGGGTGCGGTCGATGTCGGCCGTCAGGGGCAGCACGAAGACCGTGTCGGGCCGGGACGGGTGGACCGCGATCGGGAAGCCGAAGTCGGACGGCAGGCCGGCGCCGATGTCGTGCCAGGCCTCGCCGAAGTCGTCGCTGCGGTATACGCCGAAGTGGTGCTGGAGGTAGAGCCGCTCGGGCCGGGAGGGGTGCATGGCGACCTTGTGCACGCACTGCCCGAACTCCGGATATTGCGCCCCCTCGGGCAGGAACGCGGCCCGGATGTTGCGGTTGGCGGCCTCCCACGACAGCCCGCCGTCGAAGGAGCGGTAGAAGCCGCCGGTGGAGATCGCGACGCCGATGATCCGCGGGTCGGTCGGGTGCGGGACGATGGTGTGCAGGCACAGGCCGCCGCCGCCCGGCTGCCACTGCGGCCGGTGCGGGTGCTCCCACAGGCCCTCGACCAGCTGGTACGTGACGCCGCCGTCCTCCGAGCGGAACAGCGCGCCCTGCTCGACCCCGGCCCACACCACCCCCGGCTCGGACGGCGAGGGCGCGAGCTGCCACACCCTGGTCAGGGTCGCCTCGGTCTTCTCCGGGAAGGCGATGGGCGGCTGCTCCGCCTCCTTCCACGTCTTCCCGAGGTCATCCGAATACATGACGGACGGACCGAAATGACCGTATTCGATCCCGGCCAGGAGCCGGGGTGAGGGGCCTCTCGTGTCGATCGCCACCGAGTGCACCCCGACCGTCGAGAACTGGATCGGCTCGACGTCGAACGGACCGCCGCCGGTGGAGCGGGCGAGGAAGAGGCCCTTGCGGGTGCCGATCGCGAGCAGTGTGTCACTCATGGCGTGCTCCCTTGTTGGTCTGCGGCCATCGTGCCACGCAGGGCCGACAGTCTCAGAGGACTGGGAGTTTTCGGCCCGCGAAGCCGCATTACCTGGGGGGTAATCGTGACGCTTCCCTCCAGCGGCTACTGTGCCGGGCATGGGAGCAGTAGCCGTAAAAGAAGAGACATTTGGTGAGTTGTTGCGTTCGTGGCGGCAGCGGCGGCGGGTGAGCCAGCTGGACCTGGCCATCGAGGCCGACGTTTCGGCCCGCCACATCAGTTTTCTGGAGACCGGGCGCGCCCGGCCGAGCCGCGAGATGGTGATGAAGCTGGCCGAGGAGCTGGATGTGCCGCTGCGGCAGCGCAACAGGCTGCTGATGTCCGCCGGGTTCGCTCCGGTCTATCCGGAACGCGAGGTCCGCGCTCCGGAGATGGAGGTCGTACGGCAGGCGCTGGACAAGATCCTGGCGGGGCACGAGCCGTACCCGGCGGTCGTGGTGGACGCGGCCTGGAACCTGGTGGCGGCCAACTCGGCGGCCGCGATGTTCATGGACGGGGTGCCCGCCGAGCTGCTGAAGGAGCCGATCAACGTGATGCGGCTCTCGCTGCACCCCGACGCGATGGGCGGCCGGCTGCTGAACCTGGCCGAGGTCCGGGCGCACCTGCTCTACCAGCTGCGCAGGCAGGCCGAGGGGTCGGGCGACGCGCGGCTGGCCGCGCTGCACGACGAGCTGGCCTCGTACGAGTATCCGGGGGTGGACCTGAACGTGGCGCACGTGCCGGGCCCCGCCGACATCCTGGTGCCGCTGCGGATCGCGGCCGGTGGCCGGGTGCTGTCGATGTTCACGACGATCGCGACGTTCGGGACGCCGGTGGACGTGACGGTCGCCGAGCTGGCCATCGAGACGTTCTGGCCGAACGACGAGGAGACCGCCGCCGCGTTCCACCAGGGCCTGCGGGGTTAGCGGGCGGGCCCCCTCCTCGCCTCCGGGGTCAGCCGGAGGGCCAGGCGGACTGGGCGCCTCAGCGGGCGGGGGCGGGCGGGCCGGGCAGTTCCTCGCCGGCCGCGATCGGCGCCTCGATGGCGAGCGTGGGGCGGCCTCCGCCGGTGATCGGCAGCCCGCCCGTGACGGTGTAGGTACGCATGTCGAACGCCCCGCCCGCCGGCGCCGCCGCGGCGGTGAAGGCCACGTGGGCGTTGCCGCCGGGGACGACCGAGGTGGAGATGTAGTCGCCCGCCATGCGGCCGTGCGCGGAGTCGGCTAGCCAGTCGAGCTCCATCGGCCCGTGCAGCTGTGCGGGGGCCGACCAGCTCGCCCCGCCGTTGGCGGAGGAGGTGTAGCCGACCGTGAGGCGGCAGGTGGCGGCCGTGCAGGCGGCGGACGGGTAGCGGTAGTAGGCGAGCGCCAGCCTGGCCGTCTCGCCCGCGCCGGCGGGGTCGACGCCGAGGCCGGGGATGAAGTGGTCGCCGCCGTCGTCCGTGACGCGCAGGATGTGACTCCACTCCGCGCCCGTGGCCGAGGTGCTCACGACGATGTCGTTGCCGCCGCAGCTGAGCTGGAAGCGGCAGTCGGACCAGGCGACGTACACGGTGCCGGCGGCGTCCACCTCGGCCGAGGGCAGGGGCGCGGCCCGCAGCCCGCCCGCGACCTTGTGCCGCTGCACGGTGGCGACGAGCACGCTGCGGCCCCAGCTCTCGCCGCCGTCGCGGGAGCGCAGGGAGCGGATCTGGCCCTCGTCGCTCAGGTACGGGACGACGAGAGCGCCGTTCGGCCGCACGACCGGCTGCCCGCCCAGCCCGGTCGCGGACGTGCCGGTCTCGGCCCAGGTCAGGCCGCCGTCGGAGGAGCGGGCCACCTTGATCGCGTTGCCCGCGGCGACGTCGTCGTAGACTGCGTAACAGCGCCCGTAGTACGGGCTGCGGGCGCCGTTGTCGCAGGCGACCCAGCTCTTGTCCAGGTCGCCCCCGCCCGCGACGGCGGTCGTGACGGGATCGCTCCAGGTCAGGCCGCCGTCGGCGGAGCGGCTGGTGAGCACCGCCGCCCCGGTGACCCCGTCCTGGTCGGTGAGCGCCAGCGAGGAGATCAGCCAGACGCCGTGCCGGGCGTCGTAGGCCACCGACGGGTCGCTGGCCCGCCCGTACACACCGCCGCCGGACGTGGTGATCCCCGGCAGCACGCCCCTGGTCCAGGTGGCGCCGTTGTCGGCCGAGGTCGCGTACGCGATGCCGGACGCCCCGCCGTCGAAGAACCTGCCGATCTGCTGGGCGGTCACGATCGTCGTGCCCGCCTGGAAGGTGTCGGGCCCGGCCTGAGTGCCCGCCTGAAACGTGTCGGGCCCCGCCTGCGGGGCGGTCCCCAGCTCCGTCAGCGGGAGGGCCTCCGACGACGCCAGGGCGGGCAGCGGGATCAGGAGGAGCACCAGGGTCAGCAGCCCGCCGATTCCTCGGCGCCGGGCGGGGGATGGCACAGTCCACCTCCACGTTGGCGTGTCATCCTCCACCTCGCACCTTTCGACCCGAAGTGTCAAGATCTGTCAGCGTTCGGCCTGGACGATGTCCCGGTGAATGCGTGACAGAGGCACGCCGTCGATCTGGAGGCGGCGTACGGTCTCGTTGACCATGCCGGGCGGGCCGCACACGTACACGTCGTGCTCGGCCCAGGAGTGGAAGCGCTGCACGACCTCGGGCAGGTGGCCGCGCATCCCGCCGTACCCCGGCTGGCCGGACACCACGGGCAGCACCCGCAGCCAGGGGAACGACGACTCCATCCTGATCAGGTCGGGCAGGTCGTAGAGCTCCTCGACCGTGCGCGCGCCGTACAGCAGGTGGATGTTGGGCCGGCGGCCGGAGGCGATGATGTGCTCGATGATCGCCTTCAGCGGGGCCAGGCCGGTGCCGCCCGCCACGCACAAGACGTCGCGCAGGCTGCTCTCGCACGGCCCCATCGTGCCCATCGGCGGGCCCAGCAGCAGCGTGTCGCCGATGCGGGTGTGCCTGATGAGCGTGCTGGACACCCAGCCGCCGGGGACCGAGCGGACGTGCAGCCTGAGCGTGTTGTCGGCGCGCGGCGCGTTCGCGATGGAGTACGTGCGCCAGACCCTCGGCCAGCGCGGGGTCTGCACGTTGAGGTACTGGCCCGGCGTGTACGGCAGCCGCTCGGCCGGCCGCAGCGTGAGGACCGCGATGTCGGGGTGGCGCCGCTCATGGTCGATCACCTCCGCCGGCCACCAGGCGGGCGAGACCCCGGAGTCGGACGCGGCCGACTCGATCATGAGCTTGGCGGCCGCCGTGTAGGCGGCGACCCAGGCGGCCTCGATCTCGTGGTTCCAGATCTCGGCGGCGAAGCGGCGGATGGTGGCGAGCAGGGCGTTGCCGACGGCCGTGTAGTGCTCGGCGATCACGCCGTACTTGCGGTGGTCCCTCCCCAGCTGGCCCAGGTACGTCGCGAGGCTGCCCGGGCTGTCCAGGCTCCACACGATGCGGGTCAACGCGCTGAACAGGCGGTCCCGCTGGACGTCCATGGCGGGCGGGAACATGCCCCGCAGATGCGGGCTCTCGGCGAACAGCCGGCCGTAGAAGTAGGCCGTCGCCTTGTCGGCCACCGGTTCGATGACGGAGAAACTCTCTTTTACCAGGCGCGGATTCAACGACATTTACCAACCCCACCTATGGACCGGAATCGGGTTCCGGTCGTGTCGTTCACCTCCCTGACGGCTCCGGGTCTTGAGCGCGCGGCCCCTCCCCGGTACAACCGATGCGCTCAAAATTGAGTGTTACACCACTGATGACGCGTCACAACCGTTTCTCCTCAATACGGTGCGAAGCCAACCATCTGTAGTTACCTCGTTATGTCTCGCATACGAATTTCGGACGGAAAATGCGAGGAAAAATCGTATTTGCCGGTGGGGTTGGCGCTGGGAGTCATTCCCGTCCCAGCGCGAGGGGCGTACCATCCGGCCATGGCAGCCCTCCATCCCAGGCGCGTGGCCTGGGAAGGCGCCCGGATCTTCGTCTCCGCCGCGAACACGGACGCCTACTGGTGGCTCAGCGACACGGTCGGCCACCGCCTGGGGCCCATGTACCAGTCGCAGTTGTGCGAGACGCGGAGGCGGCTGCAGGCGCAGGCGGACGCGATCCACGCGGAGGCGGGCGCGTGGCGGGCCCGCCTGGACGAACTCCTCGACACCCACCCCGCGACCGCGTCGATCCTCACTCAGATGATCAGCGAGACCACGTCCCGCCTGCCCTGAGGCGAGGTCAGGGGCAGACCCGCCCGTTGGCCTCGAAGGCCGCGTGGGTCAGAGGCATGAGCTCCGCCCACAAGGCCTCCATCTTCTCGGCGACCATCTCGATCTCACGCTGCGGGAACGACGGGAACGTGGAGTCCTCGCGCTTGACCCGCAGCGACAGGAAGTTCATCAGGGCGCGGGCGTTGCAGGTGGCGTACATCGAGGAGTAGAGGCCCACCGGCAGCACCGTACGGGCCACCTCGCGCGCCACCCCCGCCTCGAGCATTTCCAGATAGGCCCGATAGGACTGCCGGTAGCTCTCCTGGGTCGCCTCGGTCACCAGCTTGTGCTGCTCGGCGGTGCCGTCCAGGAACACGTACTTGCCGGGCTTTCCTTCCTGCACCAGCTTCCGCTCGGGCCCGGGCACATAGAAAACCGGCGTCAACTTCCGATACCTGCCGGACTCCTCGTTATAGGAAAAGGTCCGGTGCCTCATGAATTCCCGGAAAACGAAGATCGGCGCACTGACGTAGAAGGTCATGGAAGAGTGCTCGAACGGCGTGCCGTGCCGGTCGCGCATCAGGTAGTTGATGAGGCCCTTGGAACGCTGGGGATCGGCCTCGATCTCCTCCAGCGAGCTCTCACCCTTCGTGGAGACGCGCGCGGCCCACAGCACGTCGGCGTCCGACGCGGCGGCCTTGACCAGCTCCACGTCCACGTCGCTGCGGAACGTGATCTCGGCCTCGGGTTCGACAGTGCCCACGAAGAGCCCCCCTGCTCAGGTCGGGTGTTGTGACGGCCCCCAGCAAACCAGGTCGAGGCCGCCCGGCGCGAGTCGGCCCCCCGGGACTCACAGGCGGTAGACGCGGCGGGCGTTCCCCGAGCCGATCATGTGGGCGATCCGGGCGGCGTCCGCGGCGCTCCACTCCCCCGCCGCCAGCCGCGACCCGAGCGCCGCGCCGAGCGCCTGCCGGTAGTAGAGCGCGCCCAGGTAGCAGGTCTCGGCCACCCCGTGGCAGCCGGAGCTGAACAGCAGTTTATGGAACGGCGCCAGCTCCAGCAGCTCGTCCACGGCCCTGGCCGAGGCGGCGGCGGTGTGCGGGAGCGCGAGGCCGACGTCCACGTAGACGTGCGGGTGGACGCCGGCGAGGTAGGCGGCCTGGCGGTGGAACGGGTAGCAGTGCAGCAGGATGAGCGGCACTCCGACCGGCTGCAGCATCCTGGCGAACGCGCCCAGCCGGCCCGGGTCGGTGCGGTGCAGGTCGGGCCCCGAGCCGCCGAAACCGGTGTGGAACTGCACGGGCAGCCCTCTTTCCCTGGCCACGTCGACCGCGCTCCAGAGCAGGTGGCGCAGCAGGACCTCGTCCGTCAGCGGCTGCTTCGGGTCCGACAGCCGCCGGTTGGCCGCCGCGATCACCGCTCCCCTGGTGGGCCTGGCCGGGTCGAAGTCGAGGCCGTACAGCGACGCGACGACGGTCTTCAGCCCGACCGCCCGGGCGGCCCTGGCGGTCAGCTCCTCGCCGACGCCGTCGAGGTAGTCCACGGCCAGCGGGGCCTCCTCGGCCACGTCCCGCTCGATCTGCTCGATCCGTACGAGCTCGTCGGCGGCGGCCCCGCCGTGGCGGCCCATTTCGGTGGCCGTCAGCAGGTCGACGTCCCCCGGGCCAATGTCAGCGGGCGCGGTGTCCACCAGGAACGCCACCACCCCGGCCCCGGCCAGCAGCCGCCGGTTGACCTCGGCCGCGCCCAGCTCCTCCCGGCGCGAGACGTAGACGGCCGGCGGGGCGTGCGGCTCCAGGTCGAGCAGCGGCGCGCACCAGCGGCGCACGGCCATCCCGAGCGGCGCGTCGAAGTGGGTGGTGCCGGGCGGCGCCGGGCTGCCGCCCTCGTTGATGAGCAGTTCGAACTCGGCTCTGCTCAGATCGTCCCGCCGCACCCCGTGACAGTGGTGGTCGACGAGCGGGGCCAGCAGCGCGTCACGCACCGTGCCGGGCAGGTCTACGGGGAGCATGCGGAGACTCTAGGGGAGCCCCGCACGCTCCCGCGGCGGTTTTACCGTAGTTATCTGCGGGACAGACGCAGCACGTTCGCGATGACCTTCGCGCCCGCGCCGCCCTCCTGCGTGAGGATCGACTCGGGGTGGAACTGCACGGCGAAGCGCCGCCGCTCGACGTCCTCGATCGCCATGACGTTGCCGTCGGGCGTGAGCGCGGTCGCGGCGAAGCCGACGACGCCGGGCTGCTTGGCGTGCAGCGAGTGGTAGCGGGCCGCGGTGAACTCGTCGGGCAGCCCCTCCAGCAGCGCGCTGTCGGCGATCCGCGAGACCTGGCCGCGCTTGCCGTGCTCGGGGTAACCGAGCAGCTCCAGCGTGCCCCCGGCCTGCTCGACCATGGCCTGCAGGCCCAGGCAGACGCCGAAGACCGGCAGGTCGCGGGCGTAGATCTGGTCGATCAGCGCCGACATGCCGAAGTCGGACGGCCAGCCGGGCCCCGGCGAGAGCACCACCAGGTCGGGCGCGATCTCGTCGATCATGTGGGCCGGGAAGCCGTGGCGCAGCGTCACCACGTCGGCCCCTTCCTGGCGGAAGTAGTCGGCCAGCGTGTTGACGAAGGAGTCCTCGTGGTCGACGAGCAGCACCTTCATGCCCTGGCCCGGTTGCGGCCTGGGCTCGGGGACCGGGACGGTGCCCGGCCGGTTCACCGCGGCCAGGGCGCCGAGCAGGGCGCTGGCCTTGAGCTCGGTCTCGCGCTCCTCCGCTTCGGGGTCGGAGTCGAACAGCAGCGTCGCCCCGGCCCTGACCGTCGCCACGCCGTTCTTGATCTGGGCGGTACGCAGGGTCAGGCCGGTGTTCATGGAGCCGTCGAAGCCGATGAAGCCGATGGCGCCGCCGTACCACCTGCGGGTCGTGGCCTCGTGGTCCTCGATGAACTGCATGGCCCACGTCTTGGGCGCGCCGGTGACCGTCACGGCCCACATGTGGGTGAGGAACGCGTCGAGCGCGTCGAACTCCGGCCGCAGCCGCCCCTCGATGTGGTCGACCGTGTGGATCAGGCGGGAGTAGAGCTCGATCTGGCGGCGCCCGATGACCTTGACCGTGCCGGGGACGCAGATGCGCGACTTGTCGTTGCGGTCGACGTCGGTGCACATGGTCAGCTCCGACTCCTCCTTGACGCTGGACAGGAGGGTGCGGATGGCCTCGGCGTCCTCGACCGGGTTGCTGCCGCGGGCGATGGTGCCGGAGATGGGGCAGGTCTCGACGCGGTCGCCGCTGACCCGGACGTACATCTCGGGCGAGGCGCCGACCAGGTGCTCGCCCTCGCCGAGGCTGATGATGAACTCGTACGGCGCCGGGTTGCTCTGCCGCAGGCCGCGGTAGAAGGCCGACGGGTCGGCGCAGACGGAGTGGAAGACCTGCCCGGGCACGACCTCGAACAGGTCGCCGCGCTTGAACCTCTCCTTCGCGGCCGCCACGACCTTGGCGTACGTGCCCTTCTCCGGGTTCTCGGGCAGCTCGCCGGGGGTGACGGGCTCGGCGGTGGCGCCGGTGCGCTCCAGGCCGCGGGTGGTGGCGCCGTCGACGGTGAACTCGTAGCGGAATTCGACGCTGGACTCGCGCTGCCGGTCGATCACGATGATGCGGTCGGGCAGGTGGAGGACGAGGTCTCGCTGGTCGTCGGGGCGGACGAGCTCCTGCCTGATGGGCTCGAACTGGAAGGCCAGGTCGTAGCCGAACGCGCCGTACAGGCCGAGGTGCGGGTCGTCGCCCTTGAAGGCGGCGATGACCTCGCGGATCGCGGTGAACACCGTGGGCCGGCGGCTGCGCATCTCCTCCGGCAGCAGGTCCTCCGACTCGGGGACGTACACCTCGACGCGGTCCGGCGTCGGCTCGGCGACCGGCTTCCCGGCGGCCAGCAGGCAGGAGGCGACGGCGGGCAGCACGACCCTGCCGCGCTCGTTCAGCGCGGTCGCCGAGATGACGCGGCCCTTGGCGACCAGCTCCAGGCACGGGTCGACGTAGCCGAAGGCCCATCGGCTGTAACGGCCCGGGTAGTCCATGCCCGAGGAGAACGCGCCGCCGCGCCTGTGCCCGAGCGAGGTCACGATCTCTTCGAGTGCGGCCTCGTCCACCTCACGCGCCTCGCGCTCGACACCGATGCCCCCGGCGGTGGTATATCCGCTCGTCTCCACTTCCTGCCCCTTTACCACGTCAAATGATCGAGCCCCGGGGGCGGACACGCGAAAGGCCGCCATCCGGGGCGGCCGTCCGTTGAGGAATGCGAAACACGCGCCGCCTAGGAGCGGCGCCACCACTGGAGCTGAGCGTGACTTCGCATGCGAACAGGTTAACCGGCGGACCATGATCGCGCAACGCCGACCCGCCCCCCTGCCGGCGTACGGCGCGCCGGCCCCCTCGCGCCCGGTGAGCGGCCGAGGGTGGGGTGGGTGCGCGAGTTTGAATACAGAGCTGTACTGTATTCATGGATCGAGAGGAGAACCACGATGTCCGAGACCGAGGCGATCACCCTCCCCACCCTGCGGCCGAACCCGTTCGACCCTCCCGACGGCCTCGCCGAGCTGCGCGCGACCGCCCCCATCACCCGCCTCGCCTACCCCGACGGCCACCTGGGCTGGCTGGTCACCAGCCACGCGCTCGTGCGCGAGGTGCTGGCCGACCGGCGCTTCAGCACCCGCACCGAGCTGCGGCACGTCCCCATCGAGAGCACCACCACGGGCCGGCCGAGCCCGCCCGGGATGTTCATCGGGATGGACCCGCCCGATCACACGCGTTACCGACAGTTGCTCACCGGCGAGTTCACGGTGCGCAGGATGCGCATGCTCACCGAGCGCATCGAGGAGGTCACCGAGCGGCAGCTCGACCTCATGGAGCGGCAGGGCCCGCCGGCCGACCTGGTGGAGGCGTTCGCGGCGCCGGTGCCGGCGGTGGTGATCTGCGAGCTGCTCGGCGTGCCCGACGAGGAGCGGGCGGGCTTCATGGCCGAGGCCACCGACCTGGTACGCCCGGACGCCCCGCAGGAGCGGAAGGTCTCCACGTTCCTGACGATGCAGGCGCGCATCCGCGACCTGGTCGTGGCCAAGCGGGCCGAGCCCACCGACGACATGCTCAGCGGCCTGACCAGGAGCGACCTCTCCGACGAGGAGCTGGCCAACATCGGGTTCCTGCTCCTGGGCTCCGGCCTCGACACCACCGCCAACATGCTCGCCCTGGGCACGTTCGCGCTGCTGCGCCATCCCGGCCAGCTGGCCGTCCTGCGCGACGAGCCCGGCCGGGTGGACCAGATGGTGGAGGAGCTGCTGCGCTACCTCACGATCGTCCCCTTCCTCGTCCGTACGGCGCTGGAGGACGTCGAGCTGGGCGGCGAGCTGGTCAGGGCCGGTGAGACGGTCACCGTCTCGATGCCGTCCGCCAACCGCGACCCGGGCCGCTTCCCCGACCCGGACGTCCTCGACCTGCGCCGGGACACCGGCGGGCACGTGGGCTTCGGCCACGGCGTGCACCAGTGCCTGGGCCAGCAGCTGGCCAGGGTGGAGATGCGGGCCGGCTATCCGGCGCTGTTCAGGCGGTTCCCGTCGCTGCGGCTGGCGGTCGAGCCGGAGCAGGTGCCGCTCCGTACCGACATGCTCATCTACGGGGTCCACAGCCTCCCGGTGACCTGGGACGTCCGGGGATGAGCGGCATCAAGGGCAGGGTCTGCCTCGTCACGGGCGCGTCGTCCGGCATCGGCCGCGCCACCGCGCTGGAGCTCCTGCGCGCCGGCCACACCGTGTACGGCCTGGCGCGCCGCGTGGAGCGGATGGACGCGCTCCGCGACGCCGGCGGCCACGCGATCGGCGCGGACGTGACCAAGGACGCCGACCTGGAGCGGGCCGTGCGGACGGTCCTCGACGAGCAGGGGCGCATCGACGTGCTGGTGAACAACGCGGGCACCTCCGTGTACGGCGCCACCGAGGAGGTGCCGATGGAGCGGGCGCGGCAGGTGTTCGAGGTCAACCTGTTCGGCCTGGCGCGGCTGACCCAGCTCGTCCTGCCGCACATGCGCGAGCGCCGCTCCGGCACGATCGTCAACATCTCCTCGATCGGCGGCGAGATCGCCCTGCCGCTGGGCGCCTGGTACCACGCCTCCAAGCACGCGCTTGAAGGGTATTCCGACTCGCTCCGGGAGGAGGTGGGGCGGTTCGGGGTGCGGGTCGTGGTGGTGCAGCCCGGGATCATCAAGACGGAGTTCGGCGACGACACGCCGCGCGAGCTGCGGGAGATCTCGGGGCACGGGGCATACGCGGACGACGCGGAGTGGATGGCGCGGCGGAGCGAGGCGGGGTTCGGGCCGGGCAGCAAGGCGTCGGACCCGAGCGTGGTGGGCCGGGCCGTCGTGCGGATCGTGGCCGCGCGCGACCCGAAACCCCGCTACGCCGTCGGCTACCTGGCCGGGCTGCTGCTGTGGGTCAATAGACTCCTGCCGGACCGCCTCTACGACAAGATGGTGACCCGCCGCGCATGATGACCACCGACGACCTCGGCACGACCGGCACGCGAGCCGCGCGACCGGCCGGACGGCCGCGCAACCAGGAGGCCGACACGGCCATCCTGGCGGCCGCGCTCGACCTGCTCATCGAGTACGGCGCCCAGCAGACCAGCATCGAGCAGGTCGCCAAGCGGGCCGGTGTGACGAGGGCGACGGTCTACCGCAGGTACACCGACAAGACGGCGCTGCTGGTGCGCACCCTGAAGTGGGCTTTGCACGACAACGACCCGGCGCTCACCGGCTGGCGCGACCTGGACCACATGTTCGAAGAATGGGCGCTGCATCTCGCCGATCCGCGCAACCGGGTCCTGCTCCGGCGGGTCTTCGGCACGGTCGACGACTATCCCGAGCTGGTGCGGACGTACCGGGAGAGCAACGGCGGGCGGCGGGCGGCGGTGGTGCGCGAGGCGCTGACCGCGGCCCGCGAGCGCGGGGAGCTCCCGCCCGACCTCGACGTGGACGTGGTGCAGGAGCTGCTGACCAGCGCGGTGACGGGCCATCTGGTCGGCCGTCCCGACGACGAGGGCGCCGAGGAGATCAAGGCGTACTTCCTTACGATCATGCGGCAGGTCGGTTACCGGCGACATATCAGCTGACCAGATTACATTTCAGGCAGTCACGTTACATTTCGCGACACCTCTTGCTTTCCCGACACGATCTCTTCACGCTTCTCGACAGAAGCGTAAAGATCACCTCTTGTCTCGAGGGACTCGAAGGAGAGTCGCGTGCCCAACACCCCCCGCTGGCGTGCGGTCCTGGCCGGGATCGCCGTCATCGCAGGCTTATGCGTGCCGCAGGCCCCGGCGCTGGCCGCCCCGGAGCCCGCGAAGATCGACGCCGCCGTCCAGGCGCAGCTCGACAAGGACGACAAGGCCACCTTCTGGGTCCGGCTGAAAGGGGCGGCCGACCTGAGCGGCGCCCGCCGGGCCGTCACCAAGGACACGAAGGCCGAGCTGGTCTTCGAGGCCAAGACCGAACGGGCCGCCGCCTCCCAGGCGGGCCTGCGCAAGCTGCTCGACTCCCGCCGCACCGACTACACCCCGTACTGGATCGTCAACGCCGTACGGGTGACCGCCGACGCGAAGCTCGCGGGCGAGATCGCCAAGCTGGCCGAGGTCGAGAGCATCCAGCCGGTCCGCACCGTCAAGCTGCCGGACCCCACTCCCGGCAAGGCCGAGGCCAAGGTGAACGTCGCGGACTCGGCGACATCAGAAGTCGCCGTCGAGTGGAACATCGACCGCGTCAACGCCCCTCGTGTCTGGAGCGAGCTGGGCAACCGCGGCGAGGGCATCGTGATCGCCCACATCGACTCCGGCGCCCAGTTCGACCACCCCGAGCTGGTGCAGAGCTACCGGGGCAGGAACCAGGACGGCACGTTCACGCACGACTACAACTGGTTCGACCCGGCGCACGTCTGCCCGACCGCCGCGCCGTGCGACAACAACGGCCACGGCACGCACACCATGGGCACGATGGTCGGCGCGAACGGCATCGGCGTCGCGCCCGGCGCCAAGTGGATCGCCGCCAAGGGCTGTGAGGTCAACACCTGCACCGACGCCTCCCTGCTGGCGGCCGGGCAGTGGGTCCTGGCGCCGACCGACCTGAACGGCCGGAACCCGCGCCCCGACCTGGCCCCCGACATCGTCAACAACTCCTGGGGCGGCGACGGGTACGACCCCTGGTACAAGGAGACGGTCGAGGCGTGGGTCGCGGCCGGGATCTTCCCGGCGTTCGCCAACGGCAACGAGGGCCCCGCCTGCCGCACCAGCGGCTCGCCCGGCCAGTACGTGGAGAGCTACAGCGCGGGCGGCTTCGACATCAACAACGCGCTGTACAACCGCTCCAGCAAGGGCGAGGGCGAGAACGGCGAGATCAAGCCGAACATCGCGGCCCCGGCCGTCAACGTGCGCTCCTCGACCCCGGGCAACTCCTACGAAAGCTTCACCGGCACCTCGATGGCCTCGCCGCACGTGGCGGCCACGGTCGCGCTGATCTGGTCCGGCTCGCCCGGCCTGCAGGGCAAGGTGGCGGCCACCCGGCCGCTGCTCGACAGCACCGCCGTTGACGTCAGCGACACCAGCTGCGGCGGCACCGCGGCCGACAACAACGTCTGGGGCGAGGGCCGGCTCGACACGTACGCCGCCGTGCAGGCCGCGCCGCACGAGGACCTCGGCGACCTGCGCGGCACCGTCACCTCGGCCGGCTCGCCCGTGGCGGGCGTGACGATCACGCTCTCGGGGCCGCTGAGCCGTACGGTGACGACCGGCCAGGACGGCACGTACGCCGTGCCGCGCCTGCTGCCGGGCGACTACCAGGTCAGCGCGGAGAAGTTCGGCTACGAGAAGGCGGGCGCGACGGCCACGATCGCGGCCGGGCAGGCCGCGACCGCGGACGTGTCCATGACCAGGCTGCAGTCCGGCGTGGTGTCCGGCACGGTCAGCACCGCGGGCACGCCGGAGGCGGGCGCGACGGTGGAGGCCACCGGCACGCCGGTGAGCGCCGTGACCGACGCCTCGGGCCGCTACAGCCTGACGCTGCCGCGGGGCGACTACGAGCTGCGGATCACGCCGGTGTCCCGCTGCTCCAGCGGCACGACGGCGTCCGTCTCGGTGGCCGGTGACGTGACCAAGGACATCGAGCTGCCGCTGCGCGGCGACAACTTCGGCTACACCTGCAGGAGCGGTGCCCAGGCGTACGTGGCGGGCACCGAGAAGCTGGCGCTGAGCGGCGACGACGAGGCCGTGCAGGTGACGCTGCCGTTCCCGATCCCGTACTACGGCACGGGGTACGGCAAGGCGTGGATCGGCACGAACGGGTACGTCTCGTTCGCCACCGACCGGGTCACCACCGGCAGCAACGGCCGGCTGCCGACCACGACCACGCCCAACAACGCGGTCTACCCGTACTGGGACGACCTCATCATGGACGCCCAGGCCGGGGTCTACACCGGGGTGACGGGCACGGCGCCGCACCGGACGTTCGTCGTGGAGTGGCGCAACGCCGGCTTCTACAACGCCGCCGGCCTGCGGGTGTCGTTCTCGGCGCTGCTGGGTGAGGACGGCTCGATCGCCTTCCGGTACAAGGACATCGACAGCGAGCGCGAGCAGGGCTCCAGCGCCACCATCGGCATCGAGAACGCGGGCGGCACCGACGCCATGCTCTACTCCTACGAGGAGCCGGTGGTGTCCACCGGGCAGGGCCTGACGTTCACGGCCAGCCGGCACGGCCTGGTCACCGGCGCGGTCACCGACGCCAACGACGGCAAGCCGCTGGCCGGGGCGACGGTGAAGGTGGGCGACGTGGCCACGTTCACGACCGCCGAGGACGGCTCGTTCTACGGGCAGGTGCTGGCCGGCGACTACGAGGTCGTGGTGTCCAAGGAGCACTACGGCACCTTCACCAAGGCCGTCACGGTCGCGCCCACCACGGTGACGCGGATCGACACGGCGCTGGTCACCGGCCAGGTGAGCGCGTCGGCGGGCGAGCTGACCGTGGTGATGCCGGCCGGGTCCACCCGCACCAGGACGCTGGAGCTGACGAACCTGGGCGCGCCGACTCCGTACACGGTGGCCTCGGAGCCGTGGTTCGCCACGACGCCGGCCTCGGGCGAGCTGGCCAAGGGGCAGAAGGTGACCCTGAAGGCCACGCTCTCCAGCACGGGCGTCGCGCCCGGCACGGTCAAGACCGGCACGCTCCTCGTCCGGTCGGCCAGCGGCCGGCAGCCGACCATCGAGATCAAGGTGTCGGTCGTGGTGCCGAAGCTGCAGGTCGCCATCGACACGGGCGCCACGAAGAACGTGGTCGACGGCGCCGGTGACACCTGGACGCCGGACAAGAAGTACGCGGCGGGCAGCTACGGCTACGTGGCCACCTCGACCAGCACGTCGAGCACGTCCAAGACCATCGCGGGCACCGCCGACCAGGCGCTGTTCAGGACCGCGAGGGAGAAGATGCTGGAGTACCGCTTCGACAACGTGCCCGCCGGCACGTACACGGTCGAGCTGGACTTCGCCGATCTGAAGAGCACGCAGCCGGGCAAGCGGGTCTTCGACGTCCTCGTCGAGGGGCAGCTGGCCATCCCGGCGCTCGACCTGGCCCTGGAGGCGGGCACGTACACGGCGGTGAGCAGGCAGTACACGGTGAAGGTCACCGACGGCCAGCTCAACGTGCGCTTCGCCACCCGGCAGGGCGCCACGATCGTGAACGCCGTCCGCATCTCGGAGCGCCCCGACCGGGCGACCCCGTAGCGGCCCACGGGTGCCCCCGGGCTGTCACGGCCCGGGGGCATCTGTTACTGGTTAGTACATGAGACGCGTGCGGCTCCAGCGGGATCTTCCCGTTCCGATGCCCGACGGCGTGACACTCCTGGCCGACCATTACGCCCCGGCCGGCGGCGAGCGGGCACCCGTCATCCTGATGCGCTCCCCGTACGGCCGGCGCGGCCTGTTCGGCTGGTACTACGGCCGCGGCTTCGCGCGGCACGGCTTCCACGTCGTCATCCAGAGCTGCCGCGGCGGCTTCGGCTCCGGCGGGCTGCTCGATCCGCTCGGCGACGAGCACGACGACGGCCTGGCCACCATCGCCTGGCTGCGCAAGCAGGCCTGGTACGGCGGCTCGTTCGCGATGTTCGGCCCCTCCTACCTCGGCTACGCGCAGTGGGCCGTCGCGCCCTACGCCGGGCCCGAGCTGAAGGCCATGGCCACGCAGATCACCGCCTCCCAGTTCAGGGACGCGGCGTACGTGGGCGGCGCGTTCGCGCTGGAGTCGACGCTGAGCTGGACCACGCTCACCGACGGCATGTCGCGCCGGTTCGGCGGCGCCGCCCTGCTGACCGCGCCCCGGCTGACCCGCAGGGCGGTCCTGTCCGGCCGCCCCGTGGCCGAGCTGGACCTGGCCTCGGCCGGGCGGCCGCTCCGGTTCTACCAGGACCTGCTCATGCACCACGCCCACCCGGACGTCCCCTACTGGGACAAACGTGACTTCTCACCGCAGGTGGGCGAGGTGGAGGCGGCCGTCACCATGCTGGGCGGCTGGTACGACGTCTTCCTGCCGTGGCAGCTCAAGGACTACACGGCGATGCGGGCCGCGGGGCGGCGGCCGTACCTGACGATCGGGCCCTGGTACCACATCGACACCCGGCACGGGCGGCCCGCCATGGCCGAGTCGCTGGCCTGGTTCCGCGCGCACCTGCTGGGCGACCGCTCCGGGCTGCGGCCCGACCCCGTGCGCCTGTACGTGACGGGGGCCGAGGAGTGGCGTGACCTCCCCGACTGGCCGCCGCCGGGGATGCGGGAGCAGCGCTGGCACCTGCAGCACGGCTTCGGGCTGGGGACGGACGGGCCCCTGGACACCTCGCCCGACCGCTTCCGGTACCACCCCTCCCATCCGACGCCGGTGATCGGCGGGCCGGTCCTGCTCGGCGACTCCCGGCCGCGTGATCAGCGGCGGCTGGAACAGCGGCGCGACGTGCTGGTGTACAGTTCGGCGGCACTGGAGTCGGACGTGGAGATGATCGGGCCGGTGCGGGGCGAGCTGTTCGTGCGGTCGAGCACGCCGTACGTGGACGTGGTGGTGCGGGTGTGCGACGTGCACCCGGACGGGCGCTCGTTCAACGTGTGCGAGGGTGTGCGCCGCCTTTCGGCGTCGGACTCCCTCGACGGGGTACGGCGGGTCTCCGTGGACCTGTGGCCGATCGCGCACCGGTTCGGGCGCGACCACCGGATCAGGGTGCACGTGGCAGCCGGGGCGTACCCGACGATCGCCCGCAACCCCGGCAACGGCGACCCGCTCGGCGGGGGCGACGGCGCGATGGTGCCCGCCGACGTCGAGGTGTTCCACTCCCCCGACCGTCCCTCCGGCGTGGTGCTGCCGCTGTGCGCGCCTCGCGGTTGATGTCGCTGGTCCTGCTGCTGCAGGGCCGGGGCGGGATGACGGCGGCCGAGCTGGCCAAGGAGCTGGAGGTCTCCGAGCGGACCGTGCACCGGGACGTGCTCGCGCTGTCGGAGGCGGGCGTGCCCGTCTACGCCGACCGGGGACGGGGCGGCGGCTACCGGCTGCTGGACGGGTACCGGACGCGGCTGACAGGGCTGGACCGGGCCGAGGCGGAGGCGCTGTTCCTGTCGGGGGTGCCGGCGGCGCTGCGGGAGATGGGGCTGGAGGAGGTGGCGGCCACGGCCCGGCTGAAGGCCGCCGCCGCGCTCTCCCCCGCGTTGCGGGACGCGCCGGCCGTCGCGGCGCAGCGCTTCCACCTGGACGCGCCCGGCTGGTTCGTCGGCGACGACCCGCCGCCGGAGGCGCTCGCACCGCTGGCCAGGGCCGTGTGGAACGACCGCCGTGTCTCGGCCGTCTACAAGGGGAAGGTGCGCACGCTGGAGCCGTACGGGCTGGTGCTCAAGGCGGGTGCCTGGTACCTGGCCGCGCGGCTCGGGACCCGGTTCCTGATCTTCCGGGTGCACCGGTTCGGCGCGGTGTCCGTGCTCGCCGAGCCGTTCGACCGGGAGCCCTCCTTCGACCTGGCCGCCTTCTGGGCGGAGCAGTCGGCGGAGTTCAGCCGGTCGCTGCTGCGGGACGTGGTCACGCTGCGGCTCAGCGAGCACGGGGTGCGGATGCTGCGGCACATCGCCGACCCGGCCGCGCTCGACGACGCGCTCGCCTCGCTCCAGCCGGACGGGACGGTGCGGCTGGCGGTGGAGTCGGTGCCGGTGGCGTACTCGCAGGTGCTGCGGTTCGGGCCGGAGGCGGAGGTGCTGGACCCGCCCGAGCTGCGGGAACTGGTCGCCGACGCCGCCGCCCGCACGTCCGCCCTCTACCGGCCCTGACCGGCCTTCAGCGGTACTCGGCCGGGTCGGTGTCCTTGCCCGGCTCCCGCGCCTCCGTGATGAAGCTCCACACCCGCGGGCGGCTGCCGTCCACGTCCGTGAAGCCGTACGCGCCGGCCAGGTCCTCGCTGGAGACCGACCTGCCCGACCAGCGCTGCCGGTCGGGGTCGGTGGCGAGGGCGGCGACGCCCCTGCCGACGTACGCGGGGGTCTCGGAGACCATCCAGGTGACGTCCACCTTCGCCTCGCGCCAGTTGTCCTCGGTGACGCCGAAGTTGTCGAGCATCGCCTCCGAGCGCAGGAACCCCGGCGTCACGGCCACCGCGGTCCCCCCGTACGGGCGCAGCTCTCGCGACCAGGCGAAGGCCAGCCGGTTCACCGAGACCTTGGCCAGGTCGTAGTAGACGTTCTCGCGGTAGCGGGTCTCGTTGAAGGCCCAGGTGCCGTCGGTGACCTCGACGACCAGGCCGCCCTCGTTCCTGATCAGCAGCGGGAGCAGGTGGCGGCTGCTGATGATGTGCGTGTCGACCGCCAGCCTGAGCAGCCGGAAGCCCTTGTCCATGTCGTGCTTCCAGACCGGGGTGTCCCACGCCCAGAGGTGGTCGCTGCCCCACACGTCGTTCACCAGCACGTCGAGCCTGCCCTGCTCGCGCTCCACCCGCTCGGCCAGCGCCTCGACCTGGCCGGGGTCCAGGTGGTCGACCTGGACCGCGATGCCCGTCCCGCCGGCCGCGGTCACCAGCTCCGCCGTCTCCTCGATGGTCTCCGGCCGGTTCATCTCCGAACGCCGCTCCCGCGTGCTCCTGCCCGTGCAGTAGACCGTCGCGCCGGCCGCGCCCAGCGCCACCGCGATGCCCCGTCCCGTTCCGCGGGTCGCCCCCGCCACCAAAGCAATCATGTGGCCGATCGTTCCCCGAATACCCGACATCTCGTGTCATGTTTTTTCGTATAACCCTGTGATAAGTACGGAGTTACTATGAACAGCGAATTCGAGCTCCGCGGGGTCAACCATGTCGCGCTGGTCTGCTCGGACATGAAGCAGACCGTCGACTTCTACTCGGGCGTGCTGGGCATGCCGCTGATCAAGACGATCGAACTGCCCATGGGCTGGGGCCAGCACTTCTTCTTCGACTGCGGGGGCGGGAACGCGCTGGCGTTCTTCTGGTTCCCGGACGCGCCGGAGGGCGTGCCGGGGGTGTCGGCGCCGAAGAACCTGCCGGATCGGGGGGAACTGCTGTCGGCGGTCGGGTCGATGAACCACATCGCCTTCGACGTGCCGCCGGAGCGGATCGAGGAGTACCGGGAACGGCTCGTGGCCAAGGGGGTGGACGTGGGGGTGGTGCTCAACCACGACGACAGCGAGTTCGGGGTGGCGCCGGAGATGCACGACGGGGTGTTCGTCAGGTCGATCTACTTCAAGGATCCCGATGGGGTGCTGGTGGAGTTCGCGGCCTGGACGCGCCGGGTGGGGCAGCCGGGGGACGTCCACCACGACCCCAGAACCGCCGCCGACCGCACCGTCTGACCCACGAACGCGGGCACCTCGCGCCCGTGGAGGGCTGGGCACCGACGACAGCGCCAACCTCCACCGCACCCCGACCCGCCGACGCGGCGCTCCGAAGCGCCACCCCACGACGGCCCTACGCCATGCGCCACGGCACGCGCCGCCCGGTGATGGCCCCACGCCGCCGCCCAAGCACCGCCCCACGACGGTCCGCCCGTCCGGTCCCGTTATCCGGAGTCTCGCCGGTGCGGTGGCTTGGTGGGGTGCGGGACCGTTCGTCGCGGGGAAGGGACCATTCGGCGATCAGGGGGAGGCGTGCGGCGGGTGAGTGTTTATGGTTTCTGTGGCGACGCGTGTGGCCCCCTTTCAGGGGCCGAAGATTTAGGCCAAACCGTAATATTGCCGACATTTGGATTAATACCGCCGTAAAGCTACTCTCCCTCCATTGACTACCCGTCAGGAACCGGTCACAGCCGGCTCCAGATCCACTCATCGGAGGGTTGATGACTACCGGGGAACCCGGGCAGCCACGCACCGACCGCAGCCCCTGGAACTGGCTGCTGATCCTGCCCATCGTGCTGCCGCTGCTGACGTTCCTGTTCAACGCCGACGAGCCCCGCCTGCTGGGCTTCCCGCTCTTCTACTGGCTCCAGCTGGCCTTCATCGTGGTCGGCGTCGTGTCCACGACCATCGTCTACAGGATGACCAAGTGAGCGCGCACACGACCGAGCTGGTCGTCTTCGTGCTGCTGTTCCTCCTGGTCACCGTCATGGGGTTCGTCGCCGCGCGGTGGCGGCGGCCGAACGACCTGGCCAGCCTCAACGAGTGGGGGCTCGGCGGGCGCAGCTTCGGGTCCTGGATCACGTGGTTCCTGGTGGGCGGCGACCTCTACACCGCCTACACCTTCGTGGCGGTGCCGGCGCTGGTGTTCGGCTCCGGCGCGATCGGGTTCTACGCGCTGCCGTACACGGTCGTGGTGTACCCGCTGGTGTTCCTGGTGCTGGCGCGGATGTGGTCGGTGTCGCACGTGCACGGGTTCGTCACCCCTGCCGACTTCGTCCGGGCTCGCTTCGGGTCTCCGACGCTGGCGCTGGTGATCGCGATCACCGGGCTGGTGGCGACGATGCCGTACATCGCGCTCCAGCTCATCGGCATCGAGGCGGTGCTGAAGGCGATGGGCATCACCGGGCACCTGCCGATCGTGATCGCGTTCGCGATCCTGGCCGCGTACACCTACCAGTCGGGCCTGCGGGCGCCCGCGCTGATCGCGTTCGTGAAGGACGCGCTGATCTACATCGTGATCCTGGCGGCCGTCATCTACATCCCGGCCAAGCTGGGCGGCTGGGACTCGATCTTCGACGCGGCCAAGGCCAAGTTCGACGCCAGCCCGGCGCCGGGCGACGGCATCCTGCTGAACGCCAACAACCAGCTCCAGTACGTGACGCTGGCCTTCGGCTCGGCGCTGGCGCTGTTCCTCTACCCGCACAGCCTCACCGGCGTGCTGGCCTCGAAGAACCGCAACGTCATCAAGCGCAACATGTCGGCGCTGCCCGCCTACAGCTTCGTGCTCGGTCTGATCGCGCTGCTCGGCTTCATGGCCATCTCGGCCGGCATCAAGCCGGTGGTGAACGAGGCGGGCACGGCCGACACCAACACGATCGTGCCCCTGCTGTTCGACAAGATGTTCCCCGACTGGTTCACGGGCGTCGCGTACGCGGCCATCGGCATCGGCGCGCTCGTCCCGGCGGCGATCATGTCGATCGCGGCGGCGAACCTGTTCACCCGCAACATCTACCGCGAGTACTTCAACAAGAACGCCAGCGACGCCCAGGAGGCCAACGTCTCCAAGGTCGTGTCGCTGGTGGTCAAGGTGGGCGCGGTGCTGTGCATCCTGCTGCTCGACCCGCAGTTCTCGATCGACCTGCAGCTCATCGGCGGCGTGATCATCCTGCAGACGCTGCCGTCGGTGGCGCTGGGCCTGTACACGCGCTGGTTCCACAAGGGCGGCCTGATCGCCGGCTGGGCGGCCGGCCTGGCGACGGGCATGTGGATGCTGTACCTCACCCCGAACCCGGCCAAGCACCAGGAGCACTTCGGCGGCTCGGCGTTCGCGCTGTCGAACCTGGGCTTCGACACCAAGATGACGATCTACACCGGGTTCCTGGCGCTGGCCGTGAACCTGGTGGTGGCGGCGCTCGGCACGCTCCTGTTCCGGGCGACCAAGGTGGCGGACGGCGAGGACGCGACGGCCCGCGACGACTACTTCGCCGACGAGGGCGATCCGAAGGTCAAGGACCTGGACCTGACCGGTTCGCACTGATCCCCCGGGTGACGGCCCGTCCCGCTACGAGCGGGGCGGGCCGTCAGTCTTGCGGGTAGGCGGGGTTGGCGACCGCCAGCTTCGCCCGTACGGCCTGCTCCAGGGCGGTGACGAGCGCGTGGTCGTCCTCGATCCGGCCCTCGCGGATGGCGGCGGCCAGCTCGGCGTCATCGGCCATGCCGAGCGCGGCCAGCCGCGCCGCGTGCTCGCGGGCCTGCTCCGGGCCGAGCGTGATCTCCCGTTCCACCATGCCGAGCACGTTGATCGCCACCCGCGCGTGGAAGCGCACCCGCCCGTCCACGGCCGGGAGCACGTCGCTCTGGAGGAAGTCGCGGACGGCGGCCACGAGCTGGGCCGCCGTGGGCACGTCGTGCGGAGCAGATGTCATCTGATTTCTCCTCAAGGCACTATTTATTCGCGTCCGATCGATGAACGGCTAGCCTGCGGCCATGCGCACAGAGTCTCCCACCGCCTCCCCCCTGGGACCGCCCCCGGCGCTCGGGCCCCGGCTCATCCGGGCCGAGCTGTTCGTCGTGTTCTCGGTCTCCCTCGGCGCCAGCGGCCTGCTGGCGCTGCTGCGGCTGATCGGCTCGCTCACGGCGCCCGAGCAGCTGAAGGGCCAGCAGGCCGTGCTGGTCCGGTCGATGGCGCCCGGGCGGCCGTGGCTGGACCTGGCGCTGCAGCTCGCCGACATCGCCGTCAGCGTGGCGCCGGTCGCGCTGGTGGCGTACCTGATGGTGCGCTCCGGGGAGTCGCTGCGCGTGATCGGCGTGGACTTCCGGGAGAAGGGCCGCGACACGGTGCGCGGGGCGGTGCTGGCGGCCGCGATCGGCGGCACGGGGCTGGCGTTCTACCTCGTCGTGTGGGCCACGGGCGTGAACCTGACCGTCGTCGCCGGCCAGCTCCCCCAGGTGTGGTGGCAGGTCCCGGTGCTGCTGCTCGCGGCGGCGCAGAACGGGGTGCTGGAGGAGGTGCTCGTCGCCGGGTACCTGCTGCACCGGCTCGGGCAGGCCGGGTGGACGCCGTGGAAGGCGGTCGCGGTGTCGGCGTTGCTGCGGGGGTCGTACCACCTGTATCAGGGGTTCGGCGGATTCGTCGGGAACGTCGTGATGGGTCTGGTGTTCGGGCGGCTCTACCAGCGCTGGGGGCGCGCGATGCCGCTGGTGGTGGCGCACACGCTGATCGACGCCGTCGCCTTCGTCGGGTACGCCTTCCTGCACGGCCGCGTGAGCTGGCTGCCCTGAAACCGTCCCGAAACCGTTGACCTGACAACTGGTTTCGGGTGAGATCCGGAACATGAGCTTCGCCGTTCCCGACGGTGTCCGGCCGATCCGCGACGCCGTCCACGCGTTCATGACCGAGCGGGTGGAGCCGGCCGAGCCGGTGCTGCACGCGGGCGGGCCCGAGGCCGCGGCGGCCCTGGACGAGCTGCGGGCCGAGGCCAGGAAGGAGGGCCTGTGGGCGCTCGGCCACCCGCGTGAGCTGGGCGGCGGCGGCCTGCCGTTCCTCGACTACGTCTACGTCAACGAGGTGCAGGGCCGCAGCGAGTACGGGCAGCTCGCGCTGGGCACGTTCACGCTGCAGGACTCGCTGATGCTGCACGAGCACGCCTCCCCCGAGCAGCGCGAGCGCTACCTCGAACCGCTCGTGCGGGGCGACATCTGGCCCAGCTTCGCCATGACCGAGCCGTCGATCTCCAGCAGCGACCCCACCCAGATCAGGACCGCCGCGGTGCTCGACGGGGACGAATGGGTGATCAATGGGCACAAGTGGTTCACGACCGGGGCCTCGCGGGCCGCGTACACGACCGTGATGTGCCGGACCGAGCAGGACGCGCCGCCCCACCTGGCCTTCTCCATGATCCTCGTGCCGACGGACACGCCCGGCTACCGCATCGTCCGCGAGACGCCCGTGCTGGGGCTCGACGGGGCGCACTGCGAGGTCCGGTACGAGGACGTCCGCGTCCCCGCCGCCAACCTGCTCGGCCCGCGCGGCCACGGGTTCGTCATCGCGCAGCAGCGGCTCGGCCCCGGCCGGATCTTCCACTGCATGCGCTGGCTCGGACAGGCGCAGCGCGCGTTCGACCTGATGTGCCGCAGGTTGCAGGAGCGGACCGCGTTCGGCGAGCCGCTGGCCGGGAAGCAGCTCATGCGCCAGCACGTGTTCGACTCCTACGCCGAGATCCAGGCCGCCCGGCTGCTCACGCTCCACGCCGCCGAGGCCATCGACGCGGGCTCGCAGGCCCGGGTCGAGATCGGCGCGATCAAGGTGGTCGGGGCGCGCACGCTGCACAACGTGATCGACCGGGCCATCCAGGTGTACGGCGCCGCCGGGCTCACCCCCGACACGCCCCTGGACCGGATGTACCGGCACGCGCGGGCCGGGCGGATCTACGACGGGCCCGACGAGGTGCACATCGACGCGGTGGGTCGGCGCATCCTGGGCGAGTACGCGGCGGGCGGCAACTGGGAGTTCGGCCTGCGATGACCCGCCTCCACGAGATCGTCGGCGAGGTGTTCGGGGCGGACGCGTCGGTGCCCTTCAGCGCCCGGCTGCCGGGCGGGGCGTCCCGGGAGACCTGGGCCCTCGACGTCGTCACGGGCTCCGAGCGGCACGAGCTGATCCTGCGGCTCGACTCCCCCGGGGCCGCGCTGGAGGCCGGCGCCCCGCTCGCGTCGGAGGCCGCGCTCATGCGGGCCGCGTCCGGCGCCGGGGTGCCGGTGCCCGCGATCGTCGCCGCCGGGGAGTCGTACATCCTCATGACCCGCGTGGCCGGCGAGACCATCCCGCGCAGGATCATGCGCGACGACGCCTACGCG
>NZ_JBSGFQ010000036.1:0-110805 GCF_053603495.1 Nonomuraea sp. NPDC004186
GCGCCGTTGACGGCGATGGTCATCGGCCGGTCGGTGGTGGTGCCGTTGGCGAAGCGGAAGGTCGCAGCTCATAGGGAGCGCTCGGCGGCCTCCACCACGTTGGACAGCAGCAGAGCGCGGGTCATGGGCCCGACGCCGCCCGGGTTGGGCGTCAGGAACCCCGCGACCTCCGCCACGTCGAGCGCCACGTCACCGGCGATCTTGCCGTTGACGCGGGAGACCCCCACGTCGAGGACGGCCGCGCCGGGCTTGACCATGTCACGGGTGACCAGACCGGGTACGCCCGCCGCCGCCACCACGATGTCCGCCCGGCGAACGTGTCCGGCCAGGTCCTGGGTGCCGGTGTGGCAGAGGGTCACGGTGGCGTTCTCGCTGCGGCGGGTGAGCAGGAGGCCCAGCGAACGGCCCACCGTGATGCCGCGCCCGACCACGGCCACCTCGGCGCCCTTGATCGGCACGCCGTACTCCTGCAGGAGCAGCACGATGCCGTACGGGGTGCACGGGAGCGGGGCGTCGACCATGTGGACGAGGCGGCCCAGGTTGATCGGGTGGAGGCCGTCGGCGTCCTTGGCCGGGTCCATGCGCTCGAGCAGGGCCATCGCGTCGAGGTGCTTGGGGAGGGGGAGCTGGACGATGTAGCCGGTGCACTCGGGTGAGGCGTTGAGCTCGTCGATCGCCGCCTCGACCTGGGCCTGGGTGGCGGTCGCCGGGAGGTCGACGCGGATGGAGGCGATGCCCACCTCGGCGCAGTCGCGGTGCTTGCCCGCGACGTAGATCTGGCTGCCGGGGTCGTCACCCACGAGAACGGTGCCCAGGCCGGGCGTGATGCCGCGTTCCTTGAGCGCGGCCACTCGGGTCGTGAGGTCTGCCTTTATCTTGGCGGCGGTCGCCTTGCCGTCGAGTTTCACTGCGCTCATGCGGCAATCCTTCCACGTCCCCTCACACCCTCAACACGCCACTCCCAACAGCGGCTGCCCGCCCTTGCCCCCGAGAGCCCATCCTGGGCCGGAGTATCCACAAGTTATCCACAGAAACCAGGTAGCCAGCCCCAGTTATCCACAGGAAATCGTTGACATCGTTGTCATTGATCTTGGAAGGGCTTAGTGTTGCGGGCGCCAGCAACATGCGCGCCAAGAAGGTCGAACTCGTGCCCGGACTCGAACACCCTGGCGGCCCCCGCCAGCCCGACAACCACCACACACATTGATGAACTACGTACTTGCCATCGACATCGGAGGGACCAAGCTCGCCGCCGCGCTGGTGGACGAGGAAGGTTCCGTGCTGCGTTCCGGTACGCGGCCCACGCCGCGTACGGACGTCATGTCCGCCCTGGCGGCTCTCATCACGGAAGTGACCGAGGGCGGCCCGCCACCGGAAGCCGTCGGGATCGGATGCGCCGGACCGCTGGACCTGACCGCCGGGACGGTGAGCCCGGTGAACATGCCCAGCTGGCGCGGATTCCCCTTGCGCGAGGAGGTGCGGAAGCTGACAGGGCTGCCCACCGTGCTCGCCGGCGACGCACAGTGCTTCGCGCTCGGTGAGCACTGGTTGGGAGCGGGACGCGACAGTACGTCCCTGCTCGGCATCGTCGTGTCCACCGGGATCGGCGGCGGATTGGTGATCGACGGCATGCCGCTCCTGGGAACCACCGGGAATGCCGGACATGTCGGCCACATGTCCATCGACCCCAACGGCGAGCGGTGCGAGTGCGGCGGCCGGGGCTGTGTCGAGCGCTACGCCAGCGGACCCAACCTCGCCCGCTGGGCCTTGGACAACGGCTGGTCCCCCGCCCTCGATGGACCCGAGGAGAAGGCGGACGCCCGAGTGCTCGCCAGGGACGCGGCGGCGGGCGATCCGGTCGCGGTGGCGGCGTTCGAACGCGGCGCGCGGGCGCTGGCCGGAATGGTCGCCTCCACGGCGGCCGCGGTCGAGATCACCACGGTGGTCATCGGGGGTGGCGTGTCGGCGGCCGGGAAGGTGCTGTTCGATCCGCTGGAGCGCATCCTCGATGACGTGGCCGGGCTGGCGTTCGTCCGGGCGGTGCAGGTCCATCAGAGCACCCTTGGCGTGGACGCGGCCCTGGCGGGAGCAGCCCGTTTGGCCTCTATGGCCCGTTAGGCGGCCTTTGAACGCCTCCTGCCGGTGCGCGATCGATCAATGGCGTGCCGGCGGGAGCGCCGATCACGTTCAGCCCATGGGGGTGCCGACCGTGTTCAGCCCGTAGGGGTGGAGCGGTGGGTTACTCGCGTTCGGCGGCCTGGGCCTCGCGGCGTTCGATGATCCGGCGGGTGATCGGGATGATCTCCACCACGCGGCTGCCGAGGTAGGCCCCGATCAGGGCGAGCACCAGGAGGACGAAGGGGCTGGTGGCAATTCCGTTCATGGTGACGAAGACCTGCAGGATCAACTCGAGCAAGAGGGGCTCCGGGGGATTGGGCGAGCTAGGGGCGGCACTCAGGGTAACCGCAGCCGGCGTGTGCTCGCCCATAAAACGGCCAAACGACAACATGATCGTCAATGCCGCTCTTTAGCGGACGATTGAGGCGACTTCGGACGATCATCACGCAATGAGCGCCGGGACCGCCGACTCGTGGGCGTCGACAAATCCGGCGCCCCTCGCACGGCGATCGTCCCGCCCTGGGTAACACCGCGATCCCCACCGTGAGCGACACAGCGGCCCCCGCCGTACTCAGCGAATGCCCCGAGGGAGGCGGCGAGCCCTCCGTGCACGACGGCCCTTCCGAGCGAGGTGATGGTGCCCGCCGTACCCGACGAACGCCCCAGGCGGCACGGAGGTCCCCCTGCCTCGCCCCACGAACCCCCGAGCGGCACGGAGGTCCTCGCACGGTCACCGGGGTGAGGTGAGGGCCAGAGGCGGGTTCTGGCCCTGAGGTGGTGAAGGTGCGGGTTGCCGTGGGTGGGCTAGTGGAAGAAGTGGCGGGTGCCGGTGAAGTAGAGGGTGACGCCGGCCTTTTCGGCGGCCTCGATGACTAGTTCGTCCCGGATTGAGCCGCCGGGCTCCACGATGAACCGGACACCCGCGTCGATCAGCACCTGAGCCCCGTCCGGGAACGGGAAGTACGCGTCCGAGGCCGCGACCGCCCCCTCCGCGCGCTCGCCCGCCCTGGAGACCGCCAGGCGGCACGAGTCGACCCGGTTGACCTGGCCCATGCCCACGCCCACCGTCGCCCCGTCGCTGGCCAGCAGGATGGCGTTGGACTTCACCGAGCGGCAGGCGCGCCAGGCGAACTCCAGGTCGGCCAGCTGCTCGGGCGAGGCCGGGGTGCCGGTCTTGAGCTCCCACTGCGCGGCCGAGTCGCCGGACGCGTCCACCTTGTCCACGGACTGCGCCAGGACGCCGCCGTCGATCTCGCGGAGCTCCACCTGCCGCGACGGCCCCTCCGGGCACTCCAGCAGGCGCAGGTTCTTCTTGGCCCGCAGGACCTCCAGCGCCTCCGCCGCGTAGGACGGCGCGATGACGACCTCGGTGAAGATGTCGGCGATCTGCCGGGCCAGCTCGGCCGTGACCTCGCGGTTGACGGCGATCACGCCGCCGTACGCCGAGACGGGGTCGCACGCGTGCGCCTTGCGGTGCGCCTCGGCCACGTCGGCGCCGATGGCGATGCCGCACGGGTTCTGGTGCTTGATGATGGCCACGCACGGCTCACTGAAGTCCCAGGCGGCCCGCCAGGCGGCGTCGGAGTCGAGGTAGTTGTTGTACGACATCTCCTTGCCGTGCAGCTGCTCGGCGTTGGCCAGCCCGCTCGTGCCGGCCGTGTAGAGGGCGGCGCTCTGGTGCGGGTTCTCGCCGTAGCGCAGCGTGGCCTTGCGCTCGTACGTCGCCCCCGTGAAGGCCGGGAACCGGTCCTCCCCGTACGTCCGCGCGAACCAGTTGGCCACCGCCACGTCGTACGAGGCCGTGTGCGCGTACGCGATGCCCGCCAGCCCCCTGCGCTCGGCCAGCGTGAAGCCGCCCTCGGTCAGCGCGTTGAGCACGTCGCCGTAGAACCCGGGGTCGACCACGACGGCGCAGGTGTTGTGGTTCTTGGCGGCGCCGCGGATCATGGCGGGCCCGCCGATGTCGATCTGCTCGACGCACTCCTCGTCGGACGCGCCGGAGGCCACCGTCTCCTGGAACGGGTAGAGGTTGACCACGACCAGCTGGAACGGGTCGATCTCCAGCTCCTCCAGCTGGGACACGTGGTGCGGCTTGGTGACGTCGGCCAGCAGGCCGGCGTGCACGCGCGGGTGCAGCGTCTTGACCCGCCCGTCCAGGCACTCCGGGAACCCGGTGAGCTGCTCGACCTTGGTCACCGGGATCCCGAACGACGAGATCGCGGCGGCCGTGCCACCGGTCGAGACGATCTCCACGCCGGCGCCGTCGAGGGCTCTGGCCAGCTCCTCGAGCCCGGACTTGTCGTAAACAGCGATCAGCGCGCGCCGGATGGCGATGCGTGTCACGTGGATTCCCCTCTTGTTAGGTTGCCGATGCGGACCTGGCGTCCGCTGACCGTCCAGCCCTCGCGAGCCATCCGGCCGACGATCTCGACGAGCAGGCGCCGCTCGACGGTCTTGATGCGCTCGTGCAGGACCGCCTCGTCGTCGTCCGGGAGCACGGACACCGCCTCCTGGGCGACGATCGGCCCGGTGTCGACGCCGGAGTCGGCCAGCATCACCGTGCAGCCGGTCACCTTGACCCCGTGGGCGAGCGCGTCCCGCACGCCGTGCGCGCCGGGGAACGACGGCAGCAGCGCCGGGTGCGTGTTCAGCACGGGAAAGGCGTCGAGGGTCGGCGGCCCCAGAATTTTCATGAAACCCGCCGACACCACCAGGTCAGGCTCGTACGCTGCGATTCTGGCCGCGATGGCGGAATCCCATTCCGCCCGCGTCGCATAATCGCCCAATTTTTCAACAAAAGTCGGGACTTGTGCCCTCGTTGCCCTGGCCAGCCCTTCGATCCCATCCCTGTCCGCACCGACCGCGACCACGCGAACCCCGTACGACGGGTCGGCGGAAGCGTCCAGCAGGGCCTGTAGGTTGGTTCCAGAGCCGGAGACGAGGACGACGAGCCGCCCAGCCTTAGACACGCACACTCCAATAAGGAAACAGGGTGGGGGTGTCAGAATATCGGTTCCTCGCCCGGCGACGCAGAGGAGGTCAGGTGTCGACACCGGTGCAGGCACCGGCAGGCCAGCAGCCCGCCGATTCGGCGGGTCGCCGAGCGATCTGGTTGTCCATCGCAGCGCTGGCCATGACGTTCATGTTGCCGCTCGCAGGCCTGGTCATGGCGCTGTTCGCGCTCGTGGCGGGGATCCGGGCGCTGCCGCTGCTGAAGTCCGCGGGCCGGTCCACAGGCGTCGCCGTGGGCGGCATCACGATCTCCTCGATCGCGCTGGCGCTGTCGGCCATGGCCACGGGGATGCAGCTGTACCTGATGGACGAATACTCGGCCTACCAGGAGTGCATGAAGGGCGCGGGGACCGTTTCGGCGCAGGGCGAGTGCTTCACGCAGTTCAGGGACGCGGCCCAGCGCAAGCTGCCCGCCGACGTGCTGCAGTTGCTCGGCACCGTGCAGCCCTGAGCCGGACGCGGGTCAGTCGCGGTCCCAGGCGTACGGGTCGAGGTAGATGACGTGGCCGCCGCGGTCGTCCGACTCGTCCACGATGTCCTTGCGGGGCGGGCGGTCGGGCTGCGGCAGGCGCGGGCGGGCCTGGGCCAGCGTCTCTGCCTCGGCTGAGGCGTGCTCGTCCTGCCAGTCGTCCCGGATGACCGGGATTTCCTGAGTGTCGGCCTCGGTGGCGTCCATCCAGTGGCCGGGCAGCGGGCGCGGGTCCGACTCGGCCAGGCCGACCTTGCTCGCCGCCTTGGCGATGGCGGCTCCGGCCTTGCGTACGGGGGCGGCCGCCTTGTCGAGCGGCGTGCGGGCGCGCTTGTTGAGCAGCAGCAGGTTGGCCACGCCGGCGGAGATGCCCGCGGCCACGCCGACCTCCACCGCGACGGAGAGCGCCACCTCCCAGGGCGAGGGCCCGATCGTGGCCAGCCGCCCGCCGCCGATGGGCCCGCCGGACAGCGCCGCCAGCAGTCCCGCCACGAGCCCGGTGACGACCCCGCTGAGGAACCCCCACAGCGGCGCCGCCTCGTAGGAGGGCGACGGCGAGATCCGGGCCACCATGACCCCCGCGACGGCCCCCGCCGCGAACGGCACCGCGACCACCGCCATCATCCACCCCGGCACGGTCCCGCTCTCCGGCAACGCCCCCAGCAGCGGCAGGCTCGGCACCGTGCCGAGCTGCACCCCCGTGGGGGCGACCAGGGTCTCGGCGCCGATCGCGAACCCGGGCCCGGCGATGTAGGACGAGGCCCAGACGACGGCGTTCAGCAGGTAGAGGAGTTGCAGCAGCAACAGCAGCACGCCGCCGACGAGCCCCGGCGAGAGCACGTCGGACAGCTCCTTGACCTGCCCGAAGTTCAGCACGATGGCGACCAGCACCAGCGCGAGCCCGGCCACGAGCAGCAACGCCGTGGCGACCGCCGTGCCGACGGTGAGCGCGCGCACCCGCTCGGGCAGCAGCCGCAGCATCACCCGCCAGGGCCCGATCATCCGCGCCGTAGCCAGCGACCCCGCCAGGAACGCCAGCACGAAGTGGCTGAGCAACGCCTCACCGATGAACGGCTGCGTGATCTCGTTGCTCGCCGCGAGCGCGATCAACCCCGCGAGCAGCGCGTACGGCGCCGCCAGCGACACCCCCGCCTGGACGACCACGGCGAGCTGGGCGCGGCGACGGGCCCCGGCCTGCTCCTTGGGGCTGTTCTTCGGCAGCCGGGCGGGCAGCCGCAGCCGCAGGTCGGCGTCGCGGGCCATCCACCGCCCGGCGCGGTAGAGGAGCACGGCGGGCAGCACGGTCAGCCCCAGCGGCAGCAGCCCGACCCGCCCGCCCTGGATCGCGAACCCGGCGTGGTGCGCGGCCAGCCAGAGCTGCGCCGCCGTGCGGAACACTCCCGGCAGCCCCGTGCCCAGCGTGCCGCGCGGCGCGGCGATCCAGCCGACGAGGGTGAGCGTGGTGAGCGCGGCCAGCCCGACGCCCAGCGTGGCGGCGGCGGCCAGCATCCCGGAAACGGGTAGCGGCCGCCTCGTCTCGTCGTCGTCGCCCGAGCTCCCGGGGAGCTTGCCTAGCATCGACCGGGGGGCAGCACGCAACTGGTCGAGAATCGCCGTCACAGTAGGCGATTTTCTCAAGGTTTCCCGACCGGCGCTTGGTTGACGCGCCGCCGTCCACCCACTTTGTGACGTCGAACTACACCCGATTTGTCCTCCGGGCCCTCGAACCGGCCACGGAGACGGCCCACGGGACGGCGTAACGGCGGCCGGCCCCGCGCACCTCGTGACCGTCTCCCTGGACAGGGGCCGGCCACGTGCGGCGGGTGGGTTGCCCGCCGCAAGCGTAAAAGATGGGGAAGGGAAAGCCCCGTGCGGTGAGAACCGCACGGGGCTTTCGGAAAACGGAAACCCGCTGATCAGCGCGCCTGCATGATCTCGCGCATGAGGCGGGCGGTCTCGGAGGGGGTCTTGCCGACGCGGACGCCGACCTTCTCCAGGGCCTCCTTCTTGGCCTGGGCGGTGCCCGCGGAGCCCGACACGATGGCGCCGGCGTGGCCCATGGTCTTGCCCTCGGGGGCGGTGAAGCCCGCGACGTAGGCCACGACCGGCTTGGTGACGTGCTGCTCGATGTAGGCGGCGGCCCGCTCCTCGGCGTCACCGCCGATCTCGCCGATCATGACGATCGCGTCGGTGCCCGGATCCTCCTGGAACGCCTGGAGCGCGTCGATGTGGGTCGTGCCGATGACGGGGTCGCCACCGATGCCCACAGCGGTCGAGAAGCCGAAGTCACGCAGCTCGTACATCAGCTGGTACGTCAGCGTGCCCGACTTCGAGACCAGGCCGATGCGGCCCGCGGTGGTGATGTCGGCCGGAATGATGCCCGCGTTGGAGGCACCGGGGGAGGCGATGCCGGGGCAGTTGGGGCCGATGATGCGGGTCTTGTTGCCCTTGGAGACGGCGTACGCCCAGAACGCGGTGCTGTCGTGGACCGGGACGCCCTCGGTGATCACCACGCACAGCGGGATCTCGGCGTCGATGGCCTCGATGACCGCGTCCTTGGTGAACGCCGGCGGCACGAACACGACCGACACGTCGGCGCCGGTCTTCTCCATGGCGTCCTTGACCGTCCCGAACACCGGCAGGCCCTCGTGCGTGATGCCGGCCTTGCGGGCGTTCACGCCGCCGACGACGCGGGCGCCGGAGGCGAGCATGCGGCGGGTGTGCTTGGTGCCCTCGCCGCCGGTCATGCCCTGAACGATGATCTTGCTGTTCTCAGTCAACCAGATGGCCATGGGTCACGCACCTACCGCAGCGAGCTCGGCGGCACGCTTGGCCGCGTCGTCCATCGTGTCTACCAGCTCGACCCGCGGGAGCGCGGCGTCGGCCAGGATCTGCCGCCCGAGCTGGGCGTTGTTGCCGTCGAGGCGGACCACGAGCGGGTGGGTCACAGCCTCGCCGCGGCTCTCCAGCAGCTTGAACGCCGAGACGATGCCGTTGGCGACGGCGTCGCAGGCGGTGATGCCGCCGAAGACGTTCACGAAGATCGACTTGACGCTCGGGTCGGAGAGGATGATCTCCAGGCCCGCAGCCATGACCTCGGCCGAGGCGCCGCCGCCGATGTCGAGGAAGTTCGCGGGGGACGGCTTGCCGGGGAACTGCTCGCCCGCGTAGGCGACCACGTCGAGCGTGGACATGACCAGGCCCGCGCCGTTGCCGATGATGCCGACGTCACCGTCGAGCTTGACGTAGTTGAGGTCCTTCTCCTTGGCCTTGGCCTCGAGCGGGTCCTCGGCCGCCTTGTCGGCGAGCGCCTCGTGGTCGGTCTGGCGGAAGCCGGCGTTGTCGTCGAGCGTGACCTTGCCGTCGAGGGCCTTGACCTGGCCGTCGGCCGACAGGATCATGGGGTTGACCTCGACGAGCGTGGCGTCCTCGTCGACGAAGCAGCACCAGAGCTTCTCGATGAGGTCGGCGGCGCCGTCGAGCGCCTTCTCCGGCAGGCCGCCGGCCACCGCGATCTCGCGGGCCTTCGCGCGGTCGATGCCGGTCAGCGCCGAAACCGGCACCTTGGCGACCTTCTCGGGCGCGGTGTGGGCGACCTCTTCGATGTCCATACCGCCCGCGGCGGAACAGATGGCGAGGAAGGTACGGTTCGCGCGGTCGAGCAGGAAGGAGAAGTAGTACTCCTCCGCGATCGCGCTGGCCTCCTCGACGAGGACCTTGTGGACCGTGTGGCCCTTGATGTCCATGCCGAGGATGGCTTCGGCCTTCGTCACGGCGTCGGCCGCGTCGTCGGCCACCTTGACGCCTCCGGCTTTGCCTCGGCCACCGGTCTTGACCTGGGCCTTGACGACAACGCGGCCGGTCAGCTCCTCGGCGGCCGACCGCGCCTCCTCCACGTTGTGTGCGACGATGCCGCGTGGCACCGGGATGCCGTAGTCGGCGAAGAGCTCCTTCGCCTGATGTTCGAACAGGTCCACGAGGGTCCGTCCTCTTCCGTTTGGTCGCTCACCCTCTGTCGGGTTCGCGCCCTGCTTTTCCGACTGATGTTCGACGGCCCGGGCAACTGCGCTGACGGTCGCGTCCGCTCACCGCTCGTCGGCATCGTGCCTCGCTCTCTCACGGCGAGCTCCTACGCTCAGGGGTGCGTGCCGGGCGTTTCCGCCGGTAAAGCCTAGCCCGAAGCTTGACCTGCACAGGTCATGGGGGCATGGTTCTTCCGCTCTGTGACGGTCATCTCACTTCTCCAGACCGACCCTGCACGAAAAATGCACCGTTTTGGCATCGCGTGCCCCGGCTGTCGATATATGGTCGTGATCTTCTATTGGCAGGCTTCTGCTCCCTCTCCTTTTGAATCGAACGGGGAAATCGTATGAAGCGAATTCTCGCGGGCTTGGCGTTAACCACGGCCGCAGCGCTCGTTACCGCCACACCTGCCGCGCAGGCCGCGCCGGTGGACCCGGTGAAGGCGCTCAAGAAGCAGTTCGTCGCGGGGCACGGTGTACGGATCTCCGAGAAGACCCGGATGTCCATGGACGGCAAGAGCGTCGGGGTCAGCACGACGCTCGGCTCTTTCGAGTTCGGCAAGTCCGGAATCGTCGCGAGCGATCTCCGGACCCGCAGGCCCAGCAAGGACAAGAGCCTTGCGGCCGCGCTCGCCCCGCCGCGCATCATCACGGTCGGCGGTTACAGCTACGTTCAGGGCGGGCTGTTCACCGAGGACCTGCCCGAGGGCAAGAAGTGGGTTCGCTACGGCGGTGGCGAGGCGACCGGCGGCACCTACAACCAGATCCTCGACATCTTCGAGCCGAAGGTGCTGAAGACGCTGGTTTCGCGTGCCAAGAGCTTCAAGGGCGGCACGTACAAGGGCGCCCTCACGTACAGCGAACTGGCCAAGGCCTACGGCCAGAAGCCGTCCGGCACGATCGGCAAGATCAAGATTGACTACGCGCTGAAGGTCAACTCCAAGGGCCTGGTCACCGCGCTCACCTCGGGCTGGAGCCTGGACTTCGGCGTCCTGGGCAAGACCCGCTCCGAGACCGAGACCCGGTACCTCGGGTGGGGATCCAAGGTCAAGATCAAGGCTCCGGCCAAGGACCTGTGGGTCGACGTGGACGACCTCGGTGAGGACAGCGACGTTCCGCTGGAGATCCCGAACAACTCCCTGAACTCGCTCACCAACTGAGTAGCCCTCTCCGCCTCCTTCCGCCCGCCGGGTGGGAGGAGGCGGACGATCAAAGCCCCGCCCGAGGAGCTGGTGACCAGCTCCGAAGAGCTCATTGACGAGATGCTGCAGGAACTGCAGATCCTCCCGAACGACGCGCTCGCCTCCCGACAGGCGGTCCTCAACCCGCGCGGGCCAAGTGAGGCTGTTTGGTGTAGTCGGTCAGGCCGACGACGTTCCCCCAGGGGTCGGCGACCTCGACCGTCCACCCCGTGAACACCTCGAACGGCTCGATCCCCAGCTCATCGGCCGCCGCGCGGGCGTCGGGCACCTCCAGCCATACGCGCATGGAGCCCGGCCCGCCCTCCTGGAGCCGTACCAGCAGCCCCGGGGTCTCCTCCCCGATCGCGAACAGCGCCAGCTCCCCCGTCGCGAACTTCTCCTCCAGCCCCAGCACACCCCCGTAGAACTCCCGGGCCCGCGCCAGGTCCGCGACCCCGACCAGGATGTTGTCGACGCCGAGGATCCTCATGACGCGAGCCTCGGGTGGTCGCGCCAGGCGGGCATCGAGCGCATGTAGGCCCTGGTGGCCTCCTCGGCCTCGGCCCTGGCCTGGCCGGTGCGCTGGGTCTGCCACTGCACCATGCGCTCGAACCGCTCGTCGAAGTCCTGCAGCGTCCCGTCCGGCTTGGCGCACATCCGGCACCACGTGCTGTCCGGGTGACCGGGGGCGTGGTCGTCGGCGGTCCGCATGGGCATCCCGCAGCTCTGGCAGTTCACGGCTCGTCCTCTCCTGGGTCTTCGCCCCTGAGGAGCGCCCGGAGCCCCGTGACGAGCCCTTCGCGCTCCTGGGACGTCATCTGACGTACGGCCCGCGCCAGCAGGTCGTCCTCGAGCACCCGCGGCGCGGCCGCCGCGAAGGCCGCCCGCCCTTCGTCCGTGACCCACACGAACACCCGCCGCCGGTCGCGCTCGTCCCTGATCCTGCCCACCAGGCCGCGCTCCTCGACCCGGTTGACCAGCTCGGTCGTCGCGGCCTTGGACAGTTGCAGGTGCTCGGCCAGCTCGCTCAGGGTGAGCGGCCCGGCGGCCTGCAGGTGGCCGAGCACGGCGTGCATCCTGGCGGTCAGCCCGGCCGCGATCGGTCGCTTGGACGCCTTGAACCGCCGGTAGATCGCAGGGTAGAGCCGCGCGACCTCGCGGGCCGCCTCCGCTTCTTCCATCACTTCTTTCGTGTACGAACTATTCGTGTACGAACTGTACTCCGCCGCAGGACCGGGGTCTACCCGAGCCGGGACTCCCGCAGGCCCGCCCATTCGAGCGAATGCCTGATGCCCTCCTCGACGGAGTAGCGGGCCTGCCAGTCCAGCAGGCTGCGGGCGCGGTCGCTGCGGGTGTAGGCGCCGGCCACGTCGCCGGGGCGCGGGTCGGTCTCGACGACCTCGATCGGGCGGTCGACGACGCGGTTGAACGCCTCGGCCAGCTCGCGGACGGTGGTGCCGGCGCCGGTGCCCAGGTTGATCACGTCGACGTCCAGCTCGTCGAACCGCCGCAGCGCCGCCACGTGCGCCGTCGCCAGGTCCCAGACGTGGACGTAGTCGCGGATGCCCGTGCCGTCCCTGGTCGGGTAGCCGGTGCCGGTGATCCGGAAGGGGATGCCGTCCTCGTACGCCTCGATCATCTTGCCGAGGGCGTGGCTGGGCCGCCGCAGCTGCAGACCGGTGCGCATCTCGGGGTCGGCGCCGATCGGGTTGAAGTAGCGCAGGGAGAGGATTCTGATCGGGCGGCCTGCGGCGATGTCGGCGAACATGGCTTCGCAGACCGCCTTGGTCCGCGCGTACGGGCTCTGGGGGTCGAGGGGGGAGTCCTCGTTCACCGTGTGGTCGTCGCCCGTGCGGTAGATGGACGCGGAGGAGCTGAAGATCATCCGGGTGCAGCCGTTGCGGATCAGGTGATCGACGAACTCGAGGCTCTTGGTGACGTTCGCGCGGTAGTAGCCGATGGGGTCGGCGACGGAGTCGGGGACCACAATGAGCGCGGCACAGTGGACTACGGCCTCAATATCCGGATATTCGGCGAATATCTTGTCAATCAGCGGGCCGTCGCTGATATCCCCTTCATAGAACGCCCGCCCCTTCGCGAACTCGCGCCTGCCCGTGATGAGGTTGTCGAGAATGACGGGCTCGATCCCGGCATCGAGGCACGCTGACGCGACCGTGCTCCCGATATATCCCGCCCCGCCAGTAATCAATACACGCATCCCAGCACCCTAAACCCATAATCATCTTGTACGGCCGGCTCCCGCCCACTCACCCCGCCGCCCCGAACTCCGCCCACCACACCCCGTCCCGGACCTCGCTCGACGCGGCTCTGGAGGCACATCTCGACCCCATGGCCGCACCACCACCCGGCCTCGCCCGCGCCTTCCAGGAACCCCACCGCCCCCGCGGGAAGGCCAGCGCCGCCGTCGCGGGCACGCCCCAGCCCATAGCCGCACCCACCACCGCCCCCGCGGGAAGGCCAGCGCCGCTGTCGCGGGCACGCCCCAGTCGATAGCTGCACCCCACCACCGCGACCCGCCCCGCATCCGCCCTCGTCGCCCCCTCCAGGAGCCCCACCCCCGGGGAGCCGCACCCCCGGGAGGCCCACCCCCCGGGAGCCCATCCCCGGGGAGGCCCAACCCCAGCCCCAGGAAGGCCAGCGCCACCGTCGCGGGCACGCACCGAGCGGCGCGGCGGCGTTCGCCTGCGGGCTGGCCGAAATCGCTGGAGCAAGGGGGGGCGGGGCTGCCGGCCGACGTGGCATCGGAAACGGGTGGTGGTCTGGGCTTGTTGGGTCTGGTGTTGGCGTGCGACATTTCCTGATATGGGCAGAGACGTGCCAAGCGTCGTCTTCAGCCGGGACGACCGACGGAAATATCGGGAAAAGGTGTATCGATGCCTCGACGTCTTCGCCCAGATGTTGCGCGAGTCCCGCTTTGAGATCGAGCGCCCCCTCGCCGGCCTGGAGATCGAGCTCAACATCGTGGACGCGTACGGCGAGGCGGCCATGCGCAACGCCCAGGTGCTGGCCGCGATCGAGCAGCCGGACTGGGCCACGGAGCTGGGACAGTTCAACATCGAGATCAACATCGAGCCGCAGGAGCTGGGCGGCGACGGCGCACTCCGCCTGGAGGACGACGTCAGGACACGGCTCAACCACGCCGAGGAACGCGCCCGCTCCCAGGACGGTCACCTCGTACTGATCGGCATCCTGCCCACGCTGCGCGAGCAGGACATCGGAGAGGGCACGCTCTCCGCGAACCCCCGCTACCGCCTGCTCAACGAGCAGATCTTCGCGGCCCGAGGCGAGGACCTGCACCTGGCCATCGAGGGCGTCGAGCGCCTGGACACCCACGCGGACAGCGTCGCCCCCGAGGCCGCGTGCACGAGCGTGCAACTGCATCTGCAGGTCAGCCCCGACGCGTTCGCCTCGCACTGGAACGCGGCCCAGGCCATCGCCGGGCCTCAGGTGGCGGTGGCGGCCAACTCCCCGTACCTGTTCGGCAAGGAGTTGCACCGCGAGACCAGGATCACCCTGTTCGAGCAGGCCACGGACACACGGCCGGCCGAGCTGAAGACGCAGGGGGTGCGGCCGAGGGTGTGGTTCGGGGAGCGGTGGATCACGAGCGTCTTCGACCTGTTCGAGGAGAACGTCAGCTATTACCCGGCCCTGCTCCCCCTGTGCGAGGACGAGGACCCCCGTACCGAGCTCGAACAGGGCCGCATCCCCCACCTGCACGAGCTGACCCTGCACAACGGCACGATCTACCGGTGGAACCGGCCGGTGTACGCGGTGGTGGACGGGGTGCCGCACCTGCGCGTGGAGAACCGCGTGCTGCCCGCCGGGCCCACCGTGGCCGACATCGCGGCGAACGCGGCGTTCTACTACGGGTTGATGCGCGTGCTGCCGTACGCCGAGCGGCCGATCTGGAGCCAGATGTCGTTCCAGGCGGCGGAGGACAACCTCGGCGCGGCGGCGCGGCACGGGCTGGACGCGCGGCTGTACTGGCCGGGCATGGGTGAGGTGCCGGCGGCCGAGCTGATCCTGCGGCGCCTGCTGCCCATGGCGCGTGAGGGACTGGCCAGGTGGGGCGTGGACGGTCCCGTGGCCGACCGGCTGCTCGGCATCATCGAGGGGCGCTGCCTGACCGGCCGTACGGGGGCGAGCTGGCAGGTGGAACGCGTGCGCGCGCACGAAGAAGTCTCCGGGGACCGGCACGAGGCGTTGCGGTCCATGACGCTCGAGTACATCGAGCGGATGCACACCAACGAACCCGTGCACAATTGGGACGTGTGAAGCCCGTGAAGCGCATCCTGGTCCTCGCCCTGGTCCTCCTGGTCGGCGCCTGCGGTCTGGGCAGGCGGCCGTCCATGGACACCCAGGGGGCCGACTCGTTCGAGGACGATGTGCGCACAGCCCGTACGCTGACGGAGGCGTTCTGGACGCAGCAGTTCCAGCAGAGCGGGCGGACTTATCGGCCTATCTCCGACTTCGTTCCCTACTCCGGGAACTCCGGACCCAGCTGCGGCAACGAGCCCGCCGTCCCGAACAACGCCTTCTACTGCCCCATCGGCCACTTCATCGCCTTTGACCAGACCTGGATGGAGTCGCTCTGGAACGAGATGGGCGACGGGTCGGTCTATGTGATCATTCCCCACGAGTTCGGGCACGCGATCCAGGCGCAGCTCCAGACGAACTTCCAGCTCAACGTACAAATGGAGCTCCAGGCCGACTGTTATGCGGGCGGGACCCTCTCGGCGCTCGTGCGCTCGGGCGTGCTCGACACACAACCGGGCGACGAGGACGAGCTGCTCACGAGCCTGGAGGCGGCGGGCGACCCGACGGACGACTGGCTGAACCCGTCGGCTCACGGGACGGCCGAGCAGCGCCAGACATCGTTCGCGACCGGCTACCGGGACGGCGTGAACGCATGCTGACCGGGGCGTACACGCGGGGCGCGGATCGGACCCCAGGATGTATACGCGGGTCAACCCAGAGGATGATGTATCTGATCATGCCCACGCTCTACCGTTGACCCATGCCATTGGAGGAGATCGGCTGGCTGCGAAGGGGTGCGTGCAGATCCAGCGACCCTGACCTCTTCTTCCCCCTCGCCCCCACCCCCTTGCAGGAGGCCCGCGCCAAAGCGGTCTGCGCGCGCTGCCAGGTCATCGAGGAGTGCCGCGCGTACGCGTTACGTTCGGGCGAGTCGGAGGGCATCTGGGGCGGCCTCACCCCGGAGGAGCGCCGCCGCAGCCGCTTCCCCACAGGCTGGCGCCGCCCAGCCGCCTCCTGACGCCAATCGGCCGACGGCGCGGGCGAAACCGACCGCGTGAGCGTGGGCGAAACCGACCCCGTGAGCGTGGGCGAAGATGCGGTGAGCGACGTAGCCTGGCAAGGGTGTTGCTCCGCTCGATCGCGATCCTCGCCGCAGCCAACCTCCTGAACAACAAGGTGGCCCCCCGCCTGGCCCCCCTGACCTCGGCCGCCGCGACCGCCGCCCTGGTGGCCGCGGCCCGCAGGTCCGGCCTGTCGTGGAAGGAGCTCGGGTTCGAGCACGGCCGGCGCGGCGCCGTGGCGGGAGGCGCGCTGGCGGCGGCGGTGGCGGCCGTTTACGCCGTCGGCATCGCCAACCCCCGCACCAGGCAGCTCTTCCACGACGAGCGTGCCGTGTCGCTCTCGCGCGCCCGCGTCCTGGAGGAGGCCCTGCTCCAGGTCCCGCTGGGCACGGTCCTGCTGGAGGAGGTGGGTTTCCGGGGCGCCCTGTACGCGATGCTGCGCAAGGATCACGGCACGGTGGCCGCCACGGCGATCTCGTCGTCCCTGTTCGGCCTCTGGCACATCCTCCCGGCCATCGACATGGCCCACGCCAACCCTGCCCTCGGCGCCCTGACGTCGGCCGACTCCCCGGCCCGCCTGGACACGGCGCGGGTGGTGGCGGGGAGCGTGGTGTCCACGGCGGCGGCCGGGGTGCTGTTCTGCGAGCTCCGGCGCCGCGGCGGCCTCCTGACCCCGGCCATGCTGCACCTGGCCACCAATTCCTTCGGCTATCTCTTCGCTCGCCTCGCCGCCAAGCGAAAGTGACAGAACGTGAGCATTTCCGGCACTCCGGTGGATCTTTGATCAGCCGAGGATGAGGATTCCTGACCCGAAAGGGGAAGATCCTTCACCTTCGATTGGAGCGTTCCATGCACGTCCCACCTCGATGCTTTAACGTCTCCAGCGCGCGCTTCCCGAGGTCGGGAAATGCGTATATCAAGATCACAAGTTCTGATATACGATGGAGGCACGGAGGTGGTGTTGCATGCGTACGGTAATCGACATCGACAAGGAGCTGCTGGAGGTCGCCCAGCACGAGTTGGGGACTTCGACCATGAAGGAGACGGTCAACGCGGCCCTGGAGGAGATCGCCGAAAGGGCAAAGCGTCGCGAAGCGTTCGAATACTGGCGCACCCGGGACTATTCCGATCTTCTGGATCCGGAGATCATGAAGCATGCGTGGTAGCCACCGGCGTGGTCTACCTCATCGACAAGAGCGCCCTGGCGCGCATGCCGCACCCGGCGGTCCACCGGGCACTCGAGCCGCTCATGCTCGACAAGATGCTGGCCATCTGCGAGGTCACGCAGCTCGAGGTCCTCTTCAGCGCGCGTGACCCGGCGGGCTACGAGCGCGACGCCCACTACCTGCGCGAGGGCTTCCGCCTCCTGTCGATCCATGAGAAGGAGGCGGCCGCCCGGGCGCTGGACGTCCAGGCGATCCTCGCGCGCAAATCGCACCACCGGGCCGTCGGACCGAGCGACCTGCTGATCGCCGCCTGTGCCGAGGTGCACGGGGCGACGATCCTGCATTACGACCGGGACTTCGACGTCATCTCCGAGGTCACCGGCCAGCCCTCGCTCTGGGTCGTGTCCCCAGGGTCGGTGCCCTAGGGAGAGTCAGCCCGTGGGGACGACCTGGAAGGCCTCCGCGTAGTGGCCCGAGGCGAAACCGGCCTGGTCGGCCCAGGCGGCGAAGCGGGTCTTGACGAAGTCGACGAAGCCCTCCACGTGGGCGACCTGGCTCACATGTGACTGCAAGGCCGCGAGCTTGCGGTCCATGGCCTCGGTGACGTCCACCCAGTGGTTGGGGGTCGAGCCGCCCGTCAGCCAGACCTCACGTACGGTCCAGGCCTCCAGGCCCTCCTCCCGCACCAGTTCGGGGAAGGCGTAGGGGTTGCGGGCGTCCGGGTAGACGGCGTCCAGGGCGGAGCCGCCCACCGCGCGGTGGTCGGGGTGGCTGGGGGCGACGTTGTGGTAGTTGCGGTCGGGGTGGTGGGTGATGACCAGGTCCGGCCTGACCTGACGGATCACGCGGGAGATGTCGCGCCTCAGCTCGATCGAGGGCACCACGAGCCCGTCCTTGTAGCCGAGGAATCGCACGTCGGTGACGCCGACCGCCTTGGCGGCGGCCCGCTGTTCGGTCCTGCGGAGCTCGGCCATGCCGGAGTTGTCCAACGTACGTTCGTTGCCGCCCGCGTCGCCATCCGTGACCAGCAGGTACGTGACCTCGACGCCCTTGTCGACGAACAGCGCCACGCTCCCCGCCGCGCCGAAGTCGACGTCGTCCGGATGGGCGGTCACCACGAGGACCCGGTTGATCTCGGCTTCCGGCAGCATGACTCCCCTTTCTGAAGTTCTACGAAAAGACAACCGGCCCCCCGCCGAAGGCATTCCGGGCGCCGATTGTCGGTGGGGCGTCTTAACCTAGGTAGGTGCCGACCCAAGTCTCTGTTGACCACCCTCTGCTCGACGGCCTCAACCCTCAGCAGCGCGAGGCCGTGATCCATCATGGCAGTCCGCTGCTCATCGTGGCGGGGGCGGGCTCCGGGAAGACGCGGGTGCTCACGCATCGCATCGCGTACCTGCTGGCCGAGCGTGAGGTGCACCCGGGCGAGATCCTGGCGATCACCTTCACCAACAAGGCCGCCCGCGAGATGAAGGAGCGCATCGACAAGCTGGTCGGCCCGCGATCCAGGGCGATGTGGGTGATGACGTTCCACAGCGCCTGCATGCGCATCCTGCGGCGGGAGGCCAAGCGGCTGGGGTTCCCGTCGAGCTTCTCGATCTACGACCAGGCCGACTCGCAGCGGCTCATGGCCATGGTCTGCAGGGAGATGGAGCTCGATCCCAAGCGTTACCCGCCGCGCTCCTTCTCGGCCCAGGTCAGCAACTTCAAGAACGAGCTGATCGACTACGAGACCGCGCTCGACAAGGCGGGCTCGCACCTGGAGAAGACGCTGGCGGAGGCGTACAAGGCCTATCAGCTCAAGCTGACCGAGGCCGGCGCGATGGACTTCGACGACATCATCATGAACACGGTGACGTTGTTCCAGCTCTTCCCCGACGTGGCCGAGCACTACCGGATGCGGTTCAGGCACGTGCTGGTCGACGAATACCAGGACACCAACCACGCCCAGTACATCCTGATCAGGGAACTGGTCGGGCATCCCGAGCTGCGCACGACCGACGGCGAGCTGGTCCGGACGGGCTCCGACATGTCCGAGCTGTGCGTGGTGGGCGACGCCGACCAGTCCATCTACGCCTTCCGCGGCGCGACGATCCGCAACATCCTTGAGTTCGAGCGCGACTATCCGGACGCGCGCACCATCCTGCTGGAGCAGAACTACCGCTCCACCCAGAACATCCTGGCCGCCGCCAACGCGGTCATCGCGCGCAACGAGTCGCGCAAGCCCAAGAACCTCTGGTCCGACCAGGGCGACGGGCCCAAGATCGTGGGATATGTCGCCGACAACGAGCACGACGAGGCCATGTTCGTGGCCCAGGAGGTCGACCGGCTCAGCGACGAGGAAGACGTCAAGCCGGGCGAGGTGGCCGTCTTCTACCGGACCAACGCGGCCTCCCGTGTGTTCGAGGAGATCTTCATCCGCACCGGGCTGCCGTACAAGGTGGTCGGGGGCGTGCGCTTCTACGAGCGCAAGGAGGTCAAGGACCTGCTGGCGTACCTGCGCGTGCTGGCCAACCCGGCCGACGTGGTCTCGCTGCGCCGCATCCTCAACGTGCCCAAGCGCGGCATCGGCGACCGCGCCGAGGCGATGGTCGAGGCGCTGTCGTCGCGCGAGCGCATCCCGTTCTGGGACGCGCTGCGCAGGGCCGACGAGGCGTACGGGATGGCCACGCGCTCGCTCAACGCCGTACGCGAGTTCGTCGCGATGCTCGAGGAGCTGATCGCCAAGGCCGAGGGCATGCCGCCGTCGGCGCTGGCCGAGGAGGTGCTGGTGGCCACCGGCTACCGCGCCGAGCTGGAGGCGTCGGAGGACCCGCAGGACGAGTCGCGCCTGGAAAACCTCAACGAGCTCATCTCCGTCGCCTCCGAGTTCGAGGAGGCCAATCCGGAGGGGACGCTGGTGGAGTTCCTGGAGCAGGTGTCGCTCGTGGCCGACGCCGACCAGATCCCCGAGGCCGACGGCGGGCAGGGGGTCGTCACGCTGATGACCCTGCACACCGCCAAGGGGCTGGAGTTCCCCGTCGTCTTCCTGACGGCCATGGAGGACGGGGTGTTCCCGCACATCCGCTCGCTCGGGGAGCCCAAGGAGCTGGAGGAGGAGCGGCGGCTGGCGTACGTGGGGATCACCAGGGCGCAGCAGCGGCTCTACATCACGCGGGCGGCCGTGCGCAGCTCCTGGGGGGCGCCGGCGTTCAACCCGGCCTCGCGGTTCGTGAACGAGGTGCCGGGGCAGCTCATCGACTGGCGTACGGATCCGGAGAAGTCCGCCTGGAGCGCGGCCACCCGCAAGGAGCCCGCCGCCCGCCCACCCGCCAAGACCGGCGGGCGGAAGGTGCCTTCGCTGGCGCCCGGCGACCGGGTGACGCATGACGCGTTCGGGCTCGGCACGGTGGTGTCCGTGGACGGGGTGGCGGAGAAGACCAAGGTCAAGATCGACTTCGGCAGCGGCGGGGAGAAGACGCTGCTGCTGGCGTACGCGCCCATCGACAAGCTCTGACCGGCCCCTGACGGCCGCAGGGCCGCCCTCCCTGGCCTTGGGAGGGCGGCCCTGATGTCTTTACGGGGTCAGCCCTTCAGGGCGCTGCCCTTCTTCCACTGGGTCCAGTTCAGCTGCCAGTAGCTCCAGCCGTTGTTCCACTGCAGCTTGCGCTTCGTACCGGTGATCTTGACGACGTCGCCGCGCTGGGCGATGCCGTAGAACCACTTGGCTCCGGCGGGGGTGGCCCGCACGCAGCCGTGGCTCTGGTTGGAGCGGCCGAGGAACTGGTAGTAACCGGCGCTCTGGTGGACGTACTCACCGCTGTCGGAGATGCGGACCGCCCACGGGATCTCCTCCTTGTAGTAGCGCGGATCCTTGGGATCCGTCACGCCCATCCAGGAGGAGGTCATGGTCTCCACGGCCTTCTTGCCCATGGTGAGGTGAACACCGCTGGTGGTGAGGTAGACGTCCACGCCATTCTTGATCAGCCCGCCCCTGCCTGCGCTGATCGGGATCTTCTTGGTCAGCTTGCCGTCGCGGTAGACCTTCATCTGGTGGTTGCGGGTGTTGACCACGGAGATCTGCGACGTGCCGACGGCGAAGCGACGGGAGACGTCCTTGGCACCGGTGTTGCCGGGGAGCTGCGACAGGCGGGCGGTGAAGAGGACCTTCTGGTGAGGCTTCCAGTACGTCTTCGTCCGGTAGATGACCTTACGCGCCGACACCCAGCGCCAGGCGCCGTCGACCGGCTTCTCCGCCTCCACCTCCAGCAGCGCCTCCACGGCCGCCCGGTCCTTCACGTCGCGGTCGAACGTGACGATGATCGGGAAGCCGACGCCTACCTTCTCCGTCTTCTCCCCCATCGGGGTGATGTCGGCTATATCGAGCTTGACCTTCTTTGCCGGTTTGTCCGGCTCATCCGGGGCCGTGACGCTCGCCGCGCCGGCGGCCCGGACCACCGAGGCTTGCTGCGTTTGCGGAACGGGGACGTTCTCCGCCGCACAGGCCGTCATGGCGGCCAATGCGACCAGGACCGGCAGCATCCGGGGGACGCGATTCAAGGGGGCTACTCCTGGGATATGTGCTTTTTCTCCTTTATGTGTGACAACTGAGGCGGGAGTTTTGTGGGCGTACCAACGATAACTATCCCGTAACGTTCCAAACCGGCACGGATGAACCCCCTCCTCACGGGGAACCCGCGCCCGACGCGGTGCCGGGGGCACGGCGGTGGCCGATGCGGGGCGCGTCGGCGGGCGCGGGGCGGCGCGGACGGAGGCGTGCGCGGGACGGGCGGAACGGCGCCGGGCTGGTGGGACGGTGATGTGCCGGCGACGGGCGTGGGAGCGCCGGGGTGTGGGAGCGGCGACGGGAGGGACCGGCCGGGTGAGGGTTGGCCGCGGTGAGGGGGTGGCCGTATGAGGCAGGCCACGGTGCGCGGTAAGGCGGGCCGCGGCGAGGGGTGAAGGGTGAGGCAGGCTGCGGTGCGCGGTGAAGCGGTCCGCGGTGAGGGGTGAGGTGGGCCGTGGTGAGGGGTGTGGAGGACGTGAGGAGGTGGAGGACGTGAAGGGGTGGCCCTGGTGGGGCGTGGAGGAAGTTGGGGGTTGGGCGGGGTGGCGGGTGGGGTGCGGAGGTGTGGGGGGTTAGACGAGGCGGCGGGCGGTGGCCCAGCGGGAGAGTTCGTGGCGGTTGGAGAGTTGGAGCTTGCGCAGGACCGACGAGACGTGGGTTTCCACGGTCTTGACGGAGATGAAGAGCTCCTTGGCGATCTCCTTGTACGCGTACCCCCGCGCGATCAAGCGCAGCACCTCGCGCTCGCGCTGCGTCAGGGAGTCCAGCTCGGGATCGATGGACGGCGCCTCCGACGAGGCGAAGGCGTCCAGGACGAACCCGGCCAGCCGCGGCGAGAAGACCGCGTCCCCCTCCGCCACCCGGCGGATGGCGTCCGTCAGCTCCTTGCCGCTGATGTTCTTGGTCACGTAGCCCCGCGCCCCGCCCCGGATCACGCCGATGACGTCCTCGGCGGCGTCCGAGACCGACAGGGCGAGGAAACGCACCTGGGAGCCGGCGCCCAGGACCCGGCGCAGCACCTCCTGGCCCCCGCCGCCCGGCATGTGCACGTCCAGCAGGACCACGTCGGGCTGGTGCTCGGCGATCGCCTTGACGGCCGTCTCCACGTCCTCGGCCTCGCCCACCACCTCGATCGAGTCGCCCAGTTCGGCGCGTACGCCGGAGCGGAACAGCCGGTGATCGTCGACGATCAACACGCGCGTCATGCCTTCTCCACCTTCATGGTCAACATCACTTCCGTGCCCTCACCGACGGAGGTGCGTACCCGGGCCGTGCCTCCGTGGCGTTCCATTCTCCCGATGATGGACTCCCGAATGCCCATCCTGTCGAGTGGCACCGCGTCGAGGTCGAACCCCTTGCCACGATCCTTCACGAAAATCGTGACCTCTTCACCCTCTACTTCGGCATAGACGGAAATAGCTGGACTCTCAGAGTATTTGGCCGCGTTGACCATCGCCTGCCGGGCCGCCTTGAGCTGGGCGGCCAGCTTACCCGCCGGGTCGAGGGCGATGTCTCCCACGCAGACGACCTCGATGGGCACCCCGTGGGCGTCCTCCTCCTCCGCCGCGATCCTGCGTACGGCGGCCGCCACGGTGGCGTCGGCGTCCTGGGCGGGCTGGTAGAGCCAGTTGCGCAGGTCGCGCTCCTGGGAGCGGGCCAGCCGGGTGACCTCGCGCGGATCGTGGGCGACGCGCTGGATGAGCGTGAGCGTGTGCAGCACCGAGTCGTGCACCATGGCGGCCACCTCGGCGCGTTCCTCCTGCCTGATGCGCTCGCGCCGCTCCAGCTGCAGCTCTTTCCACAGGCCGGCGAGCCAGGGCGCGGCGATGACGGCCAGGCCGCCGACCACCACGACGGTGAACAGCAGGCCGGGTTTGGCCTGGTTCAGCTCGCCCTCCGCGTACAGGAAGCCCGCCGCGCCGATCACCACGAGCACCACGCCGAGCAGCGTGCGAACCCGGTTCTTCCTGATGCTCGTGGTGGCGCCCTGCACCCAGCTCTTACGGCGCTCCGGGTCGGCCTGCTGCCAGAGGATCAGCGCCCCGATCCCGCCCACGGCGAACGGAAGCATGCCGATCCCACCCTGGGACGCCCCCGTGAGCCAGCCGAACGCGAACAGCGCCACCCCGATCGCGCTGAACGCGGCCAGCTGGCTCCAGTCCCGCTGCGGCGGCTGCCCTTCGTACGGTTGCCGGGGCGTGACCATCCACAACACGGCGTACGCCACCATGCCGACCCCGTCGACCACGCTGAGCAGCACGAACATCAGCCTGATCACCACGGGATCGAGCGAGAGCTGCGTCGCGAGGCCCTGGGCGACACCGCCCAGCAGGCGGCCCTCCATGGGGCGCATCAAGCGCCGATAAGGCGCGTCGCCGGTCGGCTCGGCGAGAGTCTTCTGGTCAGCCATAACATCGCCATAGTCACATGTCGGGGGCACTTCGGGCATCAGGGAACAACCCCCGGGTCGGGTCAGGGGTGTCCCGGATGCGAGCACACCACACGTAGGTCCACGATGGTGACATGACAGAAGCTCCGCCCAAAGAACCGGCCGCCCCGCCCCGGTCGCTGCGACGCAGCAACGAGGGGCGCTTCCTCATGGGGGTCTGTTCCGGTCTTGGGCGGCACACCGGCATCGACCCCGTGGTGTTCCGCGTGGCTTTCGCCGTGCTTCTGCTGGGCTCCGGCATCGGCCTGTTCCTCTATCTCGCGGCGTTCCTGCTGATGAAGGAGCCGAACGGCAAGCCGGGGATCATCGAGCAGTGGACGCGCCGCGACTTCGACGCCGAAACCGTGATGGCGTTGATGACGGCGGTGCTGGCGTTCGGCCTGGCGCTCAACCTGGCGACGGTGTGGCTCGACGTCGGCACCCTGGTGGTGGCCGTCCTGCTCGCCGTCTCGCTGCTCGCCGCCCACTCCAGCGGGGTGGACCTGCTGGGGCTGGCCCGCTCGATGCCCGAACGGCTGAGCAGGAGGCAGCGGCACGCGACCGCCGCTCCCGAAGCCCCGCCGGTCAGGCCCACGCCCCCCGCGGAGCCGTCGCCGGTATGGTCCTCCCCGGAGTCGTCGCCGGTGAGACAGCCCACACCCCCGCCCACACCCGCGCCCTCGGCGGGGCCACCGCCGGTCAAGGAGCCCGCTGCCCCGGAGCCGGTGCAGGAGGCGGTCGTCCCAGAGCCGGTGCAGGAAGCTGTTCGGGAGCCGGAACCGCCGACCCGGGTGCACGAGGCCGCGCCCCCCGCGCCCCCCGCGCCGCCCGCGCCCGCCGGTAAGGACGTGCCCGCCGGTAAGGACGCGCCCGCCGGTGAGGATGCCAAGGTCACCGCCGAGCACCGGGTCCCCTCGTACCAGTCGCAGCCCAGAACCCGCCTCGACTACACCCCTTACGGCGAGCCGTTCGCGCCGAAGGGCCCCTACCAGCCGCTCGACCCGGCCAAGCGGGCAGCAGGCTACTCGCCGTACGACCCCGTCCTGTACGGCCGTCCGGTCCCCAAGAGGGAGCGGAAGCCGCGCCCGAGGTCGTTCATCGGCGCCATCACCATCCTGCTGGCAATCATCATTGGAGGGATCGTCGTGGCGGTCCAAGCCAGGTCGGCCGCCGGAGTGAGCCCGACCATCGTCGGCGGCGCCGTGCTCATCACGATCGGCGCCGGGCTGCTCATCGCCGCCTGGTGGGGACGCGGGGCCGGACTGGTGGCCGCGGGGACGCTCGTGGCGGTCATCGTGGCCCTGGGCTTCGTGCTCGGAGGCATCCCGCGGAACATCGGCGAGTCGGACTGGGCGCCGACCAGCGTGACCCAGTCGACCATGCTGTACGACGTCGGGGTCGGCGACGGGCGGCTGGACCTGTCGGAGCTGAAGCTGGAGCCGGGCACCGAGGTGACGTTCAACGCCGCGGTGACGATGGGTGAGCTGATGGTGATCGTGCCGCCGACGGCCAGGATCGAGGTGCACGCCACCAACAAGGTCGGCGACATCAAGGTCGACCATTCGGTCAGGGGCGGCGTGGACGTGCGGTACAACAAGGTGCTCGAGCCCGAGGTCAAGCCTGACGGCAAGGTCTCGACCATCGTCCTCAACCTGCGGGGCGGACTCGGGGACATGGAGGTGCGGCGTGCCGCGTGACGTCGAACGCCCGCGACGCCTGCATCGCACGGACTGGATGGCGCTGCTCAGCGGTGTGCTCTTCGTGGTTCTGGGCATTCTCATAGTGACACGCGCGATCACGGATCCGCTGGTCCTGATCGGGGTATTGGTGCTGGGATTGGCGTTCGCGGGGCTGGTGGCGATCATCGCCAGGGTGGTTCGCGGTAAGTAACCCTTGACCGGGAAAGACACCGGCGTAGTTTCGGGTGTGTCCGCCAATCCCCTGCTCCTGAGGGAGGACGTATGCCCCGAATCACCGTCACCGTCGACGGGATCAAGTACGAGGAGGATGTGGAGCCGCGGCTCCTGCTCGTACATCTGCTACGAGAGCGGCTCGGCAAGACCGGCACCCCCATCGGGTGTGACACCAGCAACTGCGGCGCCTGCACGGTCATGCTCGACGGCAAGAGTGTGAAGAGCTGTTCCGTGCTCGCCGTGCAGGCCGACGGCTGCGAGGTCCTGACGATCGAGGGCCTGGGCGTCAACGGGTCGATGCACCCGATGCAGCGGGCCTTCCACGAAGAACACGCGCTCCAGTGCGGTTACTGCACGCCCGGCATGGTCATGGCCGCGATAGACCTGCTCAGGGAGGATCCCGAGCCGTCGGAGGAGACGATCAGGGAGGGCCTGGAGGGCAATCTCTGCCGCTGCACCGGCTACTGCAACATCGTCAAGGCCGTCCGCCGGGGCGCGCAGGAGATGGGGCGGGCGGTGACCACGCCATGACCGTCCAGCAGGAGGCCGGCCAGGAGATCGGCAGGCCGAGGAAGCGCAAAGAGGACGCCAGGCTCCTGACGGGGCGCACGCAGTGGACGGACAACCTCGTCCGGCCGGGCATGCTGCAGGTGATGTTCCTGCGCAGCCCGATGGCGCACGCCCGGATCACCAGGGTCGACGTGTCGGGGGCGCGCGAGCTGCCCGGGGTCGTGGCGGCCTTCAGCGGCCAGGACTTCGCCGCCGAGCAGGGCAGCCTGCCGTGCGCGTGGCCGGTGAGCGAGGACGTCGTCATCCCCGACCACCCGCCGATGGCGGTGTCCGAGGTCAGGTATGTCGGCGAGGCCGTGGCCTGCGTGATCGCGACCGACCGGTACCGCGCCGCCGACGCGCTCGAGGCCATCGACGTCGAGTACGAGCCGTTGCCCGCGATCCTCGACATGAACGAGGCGCTGACGGACGGCAGCCCGAAGGTGCACGAGGCGGGCAACAAGGCGTTCAGCGTCAAGATCAACTCCGGTGACCTCGAGGCGGCGTTCAGGGACGCCCCCGTCGTCATCGACCGGACGTACATCCAGCAGCGGCTCATCCCGAGCGCGATGGAGCCGCGGGCGGTCATGGCCGACACCGACGGCGACGCGTTCACGGTCTGGTCGTCCACGCAGATCCCCCACGTCCTGCGGGTCATGCTGGCCGTCGTGACCGGCATCCCCGAGCACAAGATCCGCGTGATCGCCCCCGACGTGGGCGGCGGGTTCGGCTCGAAGCTGCAGGTCACCGCTGAGGAGGTGCTCTGCCTGCTGCTGGCCCGCAAGCTCGGCAGGCCGGTCAAGTGGACCGAGTCCCGTTCCGAGGGCAACCTGACCGTGCACCACGGCCGCGACCAGATCCAGCACATCCGGCTGGCCGCCGAGGCCGACGGGCGCATCCGCGGGCTGCAGGTCGACCTGCTGGCCGACATGGGCGCGTACCTGATGCTGGTCACGCCGGGCATCCCGCTGCTCGGCGCGTCGATGTTCAACGCGATCTACAAGATGGACGCGTACGAGTTCGGCTGCACGGGCGTGTTCACCACCAAGATGCCCACGGACGCCTACCGGGGCGCGGGGCGGCCCGAGGCCACGTTCGGCATCGAGCGGATGATGGACGAGCTGGCCGCCGAGCTGAAGATCGACCCGGTGGAGGTGCGCAGGCGCAACTGGATCAAACACGACGAGTTCCCGTACACCACCATTTCCGGCCTGACGTACGACTCGGGCAACTACGAGGCGGCCACGGACAAGGCGCTGGCCCTGTTCGGCTACGACAAGCTGCGCGCGGAGCAGGCCGACCGGCGTGACCGGGGCGACCCGGTGCAGCTCGGCATCGGCGTCAGCACGTACACGGAGATGTGCGGCCTGGCCCCGTCCAGGATGCTCGGCGAGGCGAACTACGGCGCCGGCGGCTGGGAGCACGGCTCGGTGCGGATGCTGCCCACGGGCAAGGTCGAGGTCATCACCGGCACCTCGCCGCACGGGCAGGGCCACGTGACGTCGTGGAGCCAGATCGCGGCGGACGCGCTCGGCGTGCCGTTCGACGACGTCACGGTGCTGCACGGCGACACGGCCATCGCGCACAAGGGCATGGACACCTACGGCTCGCGCTCGCTCGTCGTCGGCGGCATCGCCGTGCTGAAGGCGTGCGAGAAGGTCAAGGACAAGGCCCGTAAGCTCGCCGCGCACGTGCTCGAGTGCTCGCCCGAGGACCTGGAGTACGCGGGCGGGGCGTTCAAGGTGCGGGGCACGGACGCGCAGAAGACGATCCAGGAGCTGGCCTACGCCGCGTTCACGGCGCACGACCTGCCGGATGGCGTGGAGGCGCGGCTCGACTCCGACGCCACGTTCGACCCGGAGAACTACTCCTTCCCGCACGGCACCCACCTGTGCGCGGTGGAGGTGGACACCGAGACGGGCATGGTGAAGATCCGCTCGTACGTGGCGGTCGACGACGTCGGCAAGGTCGTCAACCCGCTGATCGTCGAGGGCCAGGTGCACGGCGGCATCGCGCAGGGCATCGCGCAGGCGCTGTTCGAGGAGGCCGTCTACGACGCCGAGGGCAACCTGCTGACCACGACGATGGCCGACTACCTGCTGCCGTCGGCGGCGGACCTGCCGGCGTTCCAGCTCGACCGGACCGAGTCCCCGGCGACCAGCAACCCGCTGGGCGTCAAGGGTGTGGGCGAGGCGGGCACGATCGCCTCGACCCCGGCCGTCGTGAACGCCATCGTGGACGCCCTGCGCCCGCACGGCATCCACGACGTGCAGATGCCGTGCACGCCCGAACGCGTATGGCGTGCCATGGAAGGAGTGCGGCGATGATCCCCGCGCAGTTCGACTACGTGCGGCCGGGTTCGCTGGCGGAGGCCTGCCAGGAGCTCGCCTCCGACGAGGACGCCAAGGTCCTGGCGGGCGGGCAGTCGCTGCTGCCGCTGATGCGGCTGCGGATGGCGTACCCGTCGAAGCTGGTCGACGTCGGCCGGCTGCCCGAGCTGAAGGGCGTGCACGACCGCGGTGACCACGTCTTCATCGGCGCGATGACCACGCACGACGAGATCCTGCACTCCGGCGTCGTCCGGGCCGACTGCCCGCTGGTCGCGCTGGCCACCGCCCAGGTGGCGGATCCGGCGATCAGGCACCGCGGCACGTTCGGCGGCTCGCTGGCCCACGCGGACCCGGCGGGCGACCTGCCGGCCGTGGTGCTGGCGCTGAACGGCGCGTTCGTGGCCTGGTCGCAGGAGGGCGAACGGGAGATCCCGGCCGCCGAGTTCTTCGTCGACTACTGGGAGTCGGCGCTGAATCCCGGCGAGATCCTGGTCGGGGTGAAGGTCCCGAAGCTGGGCGCGGGCTGGGGCTTCCACTACGAGAAGTTCCACCGGACCGCCCAGGCGTGGGCGATCGTCGGCGTGGCCGCCGCCGTCAGGCGCTCCAACGGGTCGATCGCCGAGGCCAGGATCGGGCTGACGAACATGGGTTCGACGCCGCTGCGCGCCCACGCCGCCGAGTCCGCCCTGGAGGGGGTGGAGCTGGGCGACCAGGTGCGCCAGGCGTGCGCGGAGGCGGCGGCCGGCACCTCGCCGCCGTCCGACCTGCACGCGCAGCCCGACTACCGGCGGCATCTGGCCAGGGTCCTGACCCACCGCGCGGTACGCACGGCGGCCGGATCGCCCTGACCACCGAGGTCCGAGGGGGCGCCTCTTCCGGGGCGCCCCCACCCCGACATAGTGTCGCAACCAGCGGGAAAAGGAGCGGATCGATGGCGATGCGGTTCGAGCACGAATTCACTGTTCCAGTTCCGATCGAGCAGGCGTGGGCGGTGCTGCTCGACGTCGAGCGGGTCGCGCCGTGCCTGCCGGGGGCGACGCTGGACATCTTCGAGGGTGACGAGTTCACCGGCAGGATGAAGGTCAAGGTCGGCCCGATCGTGGTGACCTACAAGGGCTCGGCCAGGTTCGAGGACGTCGACAAGGACTCGTACACGCTCACCATCCGGGCGTCCGGCAAGGAGGCCCGGGGCTCCGGCACGGCCTCGGCCACGGTCAAGGCGCGGTTGGCGCCGGTCGACGAGGCCACGCGGGTGACCGTGGAGACGTCGTTCAACGTGACCGGCCGGCCCGCCCAGTTCGGGCGCGGCGTGATGGCCGAGGTCGGCGGCAAGCTCATCGAGAAGTTCGCGGCCAACCTGGCCGAGCTGCTGTCCGAGCCCACAGTGGAGCTGGTCGCCGCCACACCGGGACCGGAGGAGGAGCGGCACCTGACCGCGGTGCCGACGCCGCCCGAGCCGGAGTCGCGGCCCGCGGGCACGACCCGCACGTCGCGCACGGCCGACGAGGAGGCGCTGGACCTGCTGGAGATCGCCGGGCAGCCGCTGCTGAAGCGCCTGGCGCCCGTCGCGGGCGCGCTCGCGGCGCTGCTGGTCATCGTGTGGGTGATCCGCCGGCTGCGGCGCTGATCGCCTAAAGGACTGATTTTCAGCAAATACTCCATCAAGTCCGGACACTTCGCCCGAGCTGGGGGAAGTCCCATTTCCGCAGGTGGTCGAACCAGCGGGGGGACGTGGGATGCCGGACTGCACCGTGGTCGTGATCTCCTACAACGACGCGGCCCGCCTGCCCAGGGCCGTGCGATCCGTGCTCGGGCAGTCCCTGCGCGACCTCGAAGTGATCATCGTGGACGACGCGAGCACGGACGGCACGCCGGAGGTGGCCGCCCGGCTCATGGACGGCGATCCGCGGGTGCTCTACCTGCGCAGGCAGGTCAACAGCGGGGGCTGCGGCGCGCCCAGGAACGACGGGCTCGACGCCGCGGCCGCGCCGTACGTGATGTTCCTCGACAGTGACGACGAGCTGCCCAGGCACGCCTGCAAGAGCCTGCTCACCGAGATCGAGCGGACCGGGGCCGACTTCGTGTCGGGGCAGATCTCGCGGCTGTTCGAGTCGAACGGGCGGCTGAGCCCCTACTATCCCGAACTGTTCGCCAGGCGGAGGGTGGTGGAGGGGATCCGCCAGGAACCCGACCTGTTCCTCGACTGCTTCAGCACGAACAAGCTCTACAACGTGGGCTGGCTACGGGAGCACGCGCTGCGCTTCCCCGAGGACATCCATTACGAGGACCACGTCTTCTCGACCGGGCTGTACGCGGTCTCGCGCAGGTTCGCGGTCGTGCCGTGGACGGTCTACCTCTGGCACCGGGCGGCGACGAACGACTCGATCTCGCTGAGCGTCGACGACCTGGAGAACGTGCGGCAGCGGGTCATCGCGGCCCGGCTGAGCGACGACGTCCTGCGCGCGCACGGGGCCGGGGACCTGGTGCCCCAGCGGCAGCGCCGGTTCGTGCGCCAGGACCTGCGGGTCTACCTCAACCCGCTGCCGGCGCGGGAGCCGGTGTGGGTCAAGGAGTTCGCCGCGGTGGTCCGGCCGTACATGGAGGAGATGCCCCGCTGGGTGCTGGAGGAGCTGGAGCCGCTGGACCGGGTCTGCTGCCAGCTCATCCTCGACGACCGAACCGAGGACCTGCGGGTGGCCGCGGCCTCGCTCACCGGGCCGAGGGCCGCCCCGCGCTCGGCGGTGCGGCTGAACGGGCGCACGTACTGGGGGACGACGGTGTCGCCCGGCATGGACATCACGAAGCTGCGGCTGGCCGAGCTGCCCTTCTCCGAGTCCAGGCTGCGCCACGAGCTGACGGAGATGCTCTCGGACGGCGAGCGGGTGCGGATGACCGTGCGCACGTACGACCCGTTCGGGGCGCTGCCGCTGGACTGGACGGCGGTCCTGGAGCTCGGATCCCTAAAAATCCCGATAAAGCCGCAGCCGTCCGGCGGTGGAGGCTACGTCACCGACGTCGTCTGCAGGCCCACGGGCAGGTGCGAGCCGCGCATCGTCTTCACCAGGACCTCCGACGGGCACAGCACGGCCGACCGCATCCTCGCCGACCCGCGGCTGCGGCCCGTCGAGCTGCCGGGGTGCACGGTGAAGGCCGAGGGGTGCGCCGCGTACCTGTGCGTGCGTCCCGACTCCGTCACCCGCTCGGCGCTGCGGCGGGTCAAGCAGGCGCTGATGAGCCGGCTCAACACGCCGGCGAACAAGCTGCGGGCCTACAAGCTGCTCATCAAGGTGGTGCCGCCCCGGCAGAACCTCGCCCTGTTCGAGTCCGACGTCGGAAAGGGCTACAGCGGCAGCCCCCGGGCCATCTACGAGGAGCTGCGCCGCCGCGACCTGCCGATCGACGTCGTCTGGTCGGTGGCCAAGGGGCGCCGGAACTTCCCAGCCGACGCGCGGCTCGTCCGGCGCGGGAGCTGGGCCTACGTCTGGACGATGGCCAGGGCCGGGATCTGGGTGGACAGCCACGGGTTCCCGCTGGACTACCCGAAGCCGCACGGCACCCGCTACCTGCAGACCTGGCACGGGCAGGGGATCAAGTCGATCGGGTTCGACGCGCCCGACCTGCGTACCGACTTCGACGGGCCGCGGGCGCAGTGGCGGGCCGCGGTCGGGCGGTGGGACGCGCTGGTCTCGCCGAGCGCCGAGTTCTCGCGGGTGTTCCTGCCGTCCAACGGCTATGCGGGGAAGGTCTACCGGTACGGGACGCCGCGGTGCGACGCGCTGGTACGGGCCGAGCCGGCCGATGACGTGCTGGAGCGGCTGGAGATCCCGCCCGGCCGAAAAATCCTGCTTTATGCGCCTACGTACAGGGATAGCGTCAAAGGCAGCGGCCAGTCCGTACGGGTGGATCTGGAGCTGCTGGCCGACGAGCTGGCCCGCGAGTGGGTACTGATCCTGCGTACGCACCCGGTCGAGCGCTACAGCCCGCCCGAGCACCTCAAGCACTTCGTCCGGTCCGCCGGGTCGTACCCCGAGATCAACGACCTGATGCTGGCCTCGGACGCGTTGCTGACGGACTACTCCTCGGTGATGTGCGACTACGCGCTCACCGGCAAGCCGATGCTGTTCTACATCGACGACTGGGACGACTACCGGCTGGCCGAGCGCGGCGTGTACCACGACCTGCCCGCCATCGCGCCGGGCCCGTGCGTGTCGACCACCGCCGAGCTGGTGGACGCGCTCAGGCGGCTGCCCGACCTGCACAACGCCTACGCCGGCCGGTACGCGGCCTTCCGCGACCTGTGGTGCGCCGACGAGCGGGGCGACGCGGCCGCCAGGATCGTGGACGACTTCTTCGAAGGTGCGCGATGAGCGTCGTCTTCGCCTGCGTGGACGCCGACACGCTCGGCGGCGTCCAGCGGGTGACGCACACCCTCGCCCAGGGGCTGGCCGGGCGCGGCCACGAGGTGCACGTGATCGGGCTGCACCGGGCGGCGGCGCCGTTCCGGTACGTGGACCGCCCGCTCTACCACCACCACGTGATCAGCCGGCGGCCGACGGAACCGCAGGGCCTCCTGGCCCGCAAGAGAGCCGGCCGGCGGCTGAAGGAGCTGCTCGGGAAGATCCGGCCCGGCTACGCCGTGATGACCTCGCCGGCCGCGGTGGCCCGGGTGTCGAGGCTGCTGCCCGCGGCGTTCCGGCCGATCGGGCAGTATCACGGCTCGTACGACCACGCCCGCGGCTGCTGGCACCTCGGCTCCATCAAACGGCACTACCCCGGCCTCGACCAGGCGGTCTTCCTCAGCGAGGACGACGCCCGGCTGTTCTCCGAGCACGCGCTGCTGCCCAACGCCTGGGCCCTGCCGAACCCCCTGGCCCACTGGCCGGAGGAGCTCTCCGCGCTCGACGCGCCCCGTGTCCTCGGCGTGGGCCGGCTGGAAGGGGTCAAGCGGTTCGACCGGCTGATCAGCGCGTTCGCCCGCTCGGGCGCGCCGCCCCCGTGGGAGCTGCACCTGATCGGCGACGGCACCGAGCTGGACCGGCTGCGCGAGCACGCGCACGGGGAGGGCGTCGGTGACCGCGTGGTCTTCAAGGGGCTGGTGCCGAGCGACCGGATGCCCGCCGAATACCTGAACGCCTCCGTCCTGGGCCTGACCAGCGGGCACGAGGGGCTGCCCGTCGTGCTGCTGGAGTCGGCCGCGCACGGGGTGCCGTCGGTGGCGTTCGACGTGTCGGGCGGCGTGCGCTCCGCCGGGTCCCTGCTGGTGCCGCCGGGGGACGTGGACGCGTTCGCGACCGCGCTGGGCGGGCTGGTCGCCTCCTGGGAGGAGCGGCGGCGGCTGGGGGCCGACGCCCGCGCACGGGCCGAGGCGTTCCGCCTCGACCACGTGCTCGACGGCTGGGAGCGGCTGTTCGCCCACATCCGGCGCTAGACGGCACCAGACGGCGCTTTTCAGACGGGCTCGGCCAGCTCCGTACGGTGCTGAGGCACGCCCGCCAGGGACCGCTGGCGCGCGGTGAGCATCGCGCCCACGGGGCTCGGCTCACGCAGCCGGTTGAACCGGTCGCGCATCTGCTTGCGCATGCGGCTGGCCTTGCGCTTCTGCATGGTCTTCTGGCAGGCCGTCACGTGCTCCTTGGCCGGCTTGGGCGCGCCGGTCAGCTCGTACCCCATGGACTCCAGGCGGTCGCCGAGCATGTGCTCGCACAGCGCGATCTCCCAGTCGTCCAGCCGGTTCGCCCAGCTCCCGACGCGGCTGCGGATGACCTCGCCGTGCGTGTTGCTGTGCCAGACCTTGTGCTGGGGCACCGCCACGCTGGCCGCCTCGCGCGGGGAGATCATCGAGGCCGAGAACTCCTCGTCGAGGAAGTGGCAGAGCTTCTTCAGCTCGGTCATCGGGTCGTCGGTGAGGTCCTCGTACCGCAGCTCGTAGTACGTGTCCTCGCCCAGCGTGCGCTTGAGCCGGCCGCCTGCGTCGATGGCCTCGGCCCAGGTGGCGACCGCATGGAAGGAGTCCAGCGTGTACCAGGGCATCTCCTTCAGCGAGGCCACGCAGTCGCGGCCGTCCCTGATGAGGTGGATGAACTGGGCGTCGGGGAAGAGCCTGAGCAGCAGGTCGACCTGCTTGACGTAGCTGGGCCGCTTGTCGCCCCAGCGGACCTTGTCGAACCGGTCGGCGTACATGCGGAAGGCCGTCCCGATCACCGATCCCAGCGAGCCGGGCCCCTCCACGGCCTGCCTGACGAAGTCGTCCTTGTCGATCTTGAGCTCGCGGAACTTCGTGCTGCGGTCGGTCGCGATCCACTGCGCCAGCGCGCGGCGGCGGGAGACGATCCGCAGGTCGCCCCACGTCCGGCGGCGGTAGTAGGCGGGAATGAGGAATCGCGTCTCCGGCGGCACCGCCATGCGGGGGTGCGAGTGGAGCATGAGCTGGAGCATCGTGGTGCCGGACCGCGGACATCCAATGACGAAGACTGGCCGGTCGGACATTTCGTAGTAACCCCCGAAAACTAGACGAGAACGTGCTCTCGGCTCTCCTGAGAGGAGGGCACACCGTGCCTGCGCGTGAAGCGCCACAACCGGTAGACGAGGAAGACCTCGTTGACCAGCAGCAGCGCCCCGGCCACCGCGGCGAGCGGGATCAGCGCCCATGCCCCCGCAAGGGGCGCGACCACGAACACCGCGGCGTGAAACTCGATGCCGCTGATCAGGTGCGAGCGGACCCGGTGCCGGGCCAGGAACCTGTTGAACCGCTTGGGGAAGCTGCGCGGCCGGCGTGGCCTCGGGACGAGAGCCACCCGCTCGAGAGAGTCGATGTCCTCCTCGGACTCGGGCTCAGGCTCGCGCTCCCCCCGCTCCTCCCTGACGGCATCGCGGACGCGCTTCATCTGCGGCGCGTTGACGTACCGGAAGAGGTCCAGTACGGCCACCGCCGCCCCGAGCACGACGTAGCGCACATCCGAGGTGAGGGCGTACTGCCCGTATGCCAGCCCCCCGGCACACAGGACCACCCTGACCCGGTCCCCCACGTAGTCGAGCCAGAGGCCGAACGGCGTGCCCGTGCCCTTCAGCCGGGCGATTTTGCCGTCCACGCAGTCGATCATGAAGCTGAGATAGAAAACCACGGCGCCCGCTACGTGGTGGTTCAGGGCGAAACAGGTGGCCGACACCGCACCGAGGACCAGCGAGAGCACGGTGAGGCCGTTGGGCGTCAGCTGGGTGTGGTTGGCGATGGGAAGGGCGACCCGGCAGGCGACCGGGTCCACGAAGTAAACGGTCCACCAGGAATCTCTCCGCTTGCGTGTCTCGAAGACGTCATCGAGCGAATAGGTCCTCATGGACTCCAGCATGACCACGCGACGCGCCTGATCGATTACTGTCTGGAACTACTGGGTGATGTCCATGCCGCTTCTTGACCAACCCGGCACGGAAAACCGCCACGCGGAGTTCGCGTCCCCGTCCCTGAACCAGCTCTTGAGCACGAGGCCGCGGGTCTCGGCGCGCACCATGAGGCGCCAGGTCGGCCCGCCGCCTTCGAGCCGCTTGGGGTCGAAGGCGGCGGAGACGCCGTGGCGGCCGGCGCGCCGCACCTCCAGCGGCACCCGGCGACGGCCGTCGCTGAGCCACAGGCTGACCTTGCCGACCTTGCGGTCGACCCGGTGGAGCGCCACCTGCCCGCGCAGGCGGTATTCGGACCCGGTCCACGCGCACTCCTCGACCCTGGCGACCACTTTGAGCTCGTCGCGGGCGTCGAACACCTCGTCGGGGATCCGGAGCCGGCGGCGCTTGCGGAAGAAGGGGTAGTCGCCGTACCAGTTGGTGACGCGCAGCCCCCGCGGCACGATGCGGGTGCCGTCCTCGCAGGTGCGCCGGAACTCGCGCACCTTGCGCAGCTCGGCCACCAGGCCGCGCCTGAGCAGGTGCAGCTCGAGGCGGCGCAGCGACGGCGCGGTGGCCAGCGCCTTCGGGCTCAGCGTGGCCAGCCACGCGTCGGCCAGCTCCAGCAGCGCCCCCGGCTCATCGCTCTCCTCCAGCGCCTGGAACAGGAACACGATGTCCTTCTCCAGCACCAGCGCGTCGAAGCCGTCGAGCAGCTCGGGCGCCCGCTCGTCGAGGAAGGAGCGGACCGCGCGGATGGCGGCCAGCCGGTCCCACAGGTTGGGCAGCTCGGCCCGGCGCTGCGTGATCGAGGTCTCCCCCGCGTCCCGCCTACGCCAGTGGTAGACCACGTCGCCGACCATGTCGACGCTGCCGGCCAGGACGTGCGCCTGCATCGCGACGGGCACGTCCTCGTAGATGCCGGCGGGGAAGGCCAGCGCGTTGCGCTCCCAGAAGTCGCGCCGGTAGACCTTGTTCCACACCGTACGATCCCTGACCAGCACCTGCTTGTCGGTGATGTGGGTGCACAGCTCCGGCCGCCTGAACGCCTTCTCGTGCAGGATCGACTCCTCCAGCACGCCGTCCACGAGCCGCGCCACCGCGCCGCACGCCAGGTCGGAGCCCGTCTCCGCGAGCATGCCGACGAGCCGCCCGTACGCCTCCGGCGGCACGACGTCGTCGCTGTCGGCGAACGCGAGATAGGTGCCGCGGGCCTGCCGGATCCCCACGTTGCGCGCGGGACCCGGCCCGAGGTTGTCCCGCTGGTCGATGAGGACGAAGCGGCCGTCCCGCGCGACGAAGTCGGCGGCGACGCGCCGGCTGCCGTCGTCGGAGCCGTCGTTGACCAGGATGACCTCGATGTCGTCCAGGGTCTGGGTGGCCAGCGACTTCAGGCATTCCGTGATGTACGGCTCGACGTTGTAGATCGGGACGACCACGCTGAGCAGGGGGATCATCCGATTTGCTCCTTGGCTCTCGGGATGTGGGTTCGAGGGCAGCATGCCTTGACCACTCCGCGGATTCCGTGTCCCTGATCAGCTCTTTACCGGACGCATAATCGGCTACGTTGAGCAATTGATTGGAAACCAACAGTAGGGGGAGAGGTGCTGAGAGGCGTCGAGGACAAAGATCTGCCGTCCATGCGGCGATGGCGCAATCATCCGCGCGTACGAGCGGCCAGCTTCGCCACGCACAAGATCGGCGAGGACGAGCACGCCCAGTGGTGGGAGGCCACCCGGGCCGACGCGCGCAAGCGCGTGCTGATCTACGAGCACGACGGAAACCCCTCGGGCGTGGTGACCTTCTTCGGGCTGTCGTCCGAGAGCGCCTCCTGGGGCTTCTACCTGGACCTGGAGGGGCTGGAGCAGTCGGGGGAGCTGCTGCGGGCCTGGATCGGCCTGGAGCGGGCGGCGATCGACCACGCCTTCGGGACGCTCGGCCTGACAACGTTGCGCGGCGAGGTGCTGGCCTGCAACCAGGCGGTCAGGCGGCTGCACAGGCGGTTCGGCTTCCTGGAGGTCGGGGCCTACCTGCGGGACGTCGACGGCGAGTCCCGCGACGTCGTTGCCATCCGGCTTGTGAAGGAGCAGTCATGATCTCCATCGAGGGGCGGCCGATCTCGCGGAACGACCCGCCGTTCATCGTCGCCGAGCTGTCCGGCAACCACAACGGGAGCCTGGAGCGGGCCCTGGCCATCGTGGACGCCGCCGCCGCGGCCGGGGCGCACGCGGTGAAGCTGCAGACCTACCGGCCCGACACGCTGACCATCGACTGCGACGGGCCCTCGTTCCGCGTGGGCGACGGGCACGATCTGTGGGGCGGCGAGAGCCTCTACCGGCTCTTCCAGCGCGCCCACACGCCGTGGGAGTGGCATCAACCGATCTTCGAGCGGGCTCGCGAGCACGGGCTCATCGCGTTCTCCACACCCTTCGATCCCACGGCGGTCGAGTTCCTGGAGAAGCTGGAGGTGCCGGCGTACAAGATCGCCTCGTCGGAGATCGTGGACCTGCCGCTGATCAGGCTCGTGGCCGCCACCGGCAAGCCGGTGATCATCTCCACCGGGATGGCGTCGCTCGGCGAGATCCACGCCGCGCTGGTCGCCGCGCTGGAAGCGGGCACCAGCCAGCTGGCCCTGCTGTCCTGCACGGCCAGCTACCCCGCCTCCCCCGACGAGAGCAACCTGCGGTCGCTGATGGCGCTGAGCGCGCTCACCGGCGTGGAGGTCGGGCTCTCCGACCACACGCCCGGGATCGGGGTGCCACTGGCCGCGGTGGCGCTGGGTGCGTGCATGATCGAGAAGCACGTCACCCTGTCGCGCGCCGACGGCGGGGTCGACTCGGCCTTCTCGCTGGAGCCGGACGAGCTGGCGGCGCTGGTGGTGGAGAGCCGGCGGGCGTGGCTGTCGCTGGGAGAGGTGATCATCGGGCCGCGGCCGTCGGAGCGCGAGGGGCTGCGGTTCCGCCGGTCGCTCTACGTGGTGCAGGACGTGCGCAAGGGCGACGTGGTGTCCCCGGCGAACGTACGGTCGATCCGGCCGGCGGGCGGCCTGCCCCCCGACACGGCCACGGTGGTCATGGGGCGGCAGTTCACCAAGGACGTGCCCTACGGCACGCCGTTCACCTGGGATCTGATCTAAGGAGCGCGTCGGCGACGCGTTCCCTGCCCTTGCCGTCCACGAGGCCGCGACCCCGCCGCCCGTGCTCCTCGCGGGCGGCGGGGTCGGCGAGCAGGCGGGCGAGCACGCCGACCGCCGCGGCGTCGGCCGCGCGCCCGAGCCCGGCCGCGACGCCCCGGCCGACGAGCTCCTCGTAGCCGATGAGCTGGTTGTCCGCCACCCAGGTCAGGGCGGTGGGGACGCCGAGGTGGAGCAGCTCCCAGGCGGCCGAGCCGGCGGCGGTGAGCACGAGGTCGGCCCCGGCCATGAGCTCGGGCAGCCGGTCCGTCGGCGGGATCACGGCGATCGGCCCGCCCGCCTCGAAGGGCGCAGGGCTGACGACCGTCGCCTCGAACGGCACCCCGGCCGCCAGGAGCGCCCCGGCCCAGGCGGGGGCCACGCCGGCGCTGTCGGTGCCGCCGAAGAAGCACAGCACGCGCGGCACCGGCCCCGCCGGCCGTGCCCGCCCGAGCCCGCGCACGCTGTCACGCAGGAGCACGTAACGCGCCCCGGACAGGCGCCGGGCGGGCACGGGGAAGGGGCGGCGCTCCGCACCGAGGTTCTGGTCCAGGTAGAGATCGGCCTCCTGGCCCAGCGGGTCGCCGTCCACGATCGCCAGCACGGTCAGGCCCGCTCCCCGCAGCGCCGCCCCCGTCCCCTCCGGCAGCTCGTACGAGTCGAGGACCGCGGCGTCCAGCCGGAGCTCCCGGGCCAGCGCCGCCAGCCGGGACGGCTCCTCGGGGGCGGGCACCAGCGGCAGCCCGCGCTCGCGCAGCTGGGCCCGCGCCCAGACGGACCCGCGCACGTCGCCGAGGAAGGTCACCTCGACACCCCGCGCGCGCAGCTCCTCGGCCAGCGCCACGCACCGCACCAGGTGGCCGACCCCGCTGCGCACCCCGGCGTCGCACCGGAAGCCGACCCGGATCACGCGTCCTGGAGCTCCTTCTGCTGGACGTGGGCGTTGAGCCCGCAGACCTCGGGGCGCTCCCGCAGCCAGCTCACCAGCGTCCCGAACGGCACGCACCGGTCGCCGAGGCCGTCCACCACCCGGGTGATGAGCCGCCAGTCGTCCTCGGTGTCGAGCGTCACCCGCAGGTCGCCGGCGACCGGCTGGTAGGCGAGCCCGAGCAGCCGCGCGTCGTCCGGATGCGAGTAGACGTAGGAGGTCACGTGGGTGCGGTGGAAGTCGGCGGCCTCGGTGTCGGCCCGCTCCAGCGCGCCCCTGCCCACGATCTCCACGTCGAGCCCGCGCGGCAGCGTCCGCGTCAGAGCGGTGCTCAGGTAGTCGAGCCCGCGTACGGCGCGGAACACCAGCGCCGCCTCCCTGATCACGGCCGGGTCCAGCAGCGGGCAGTCCGCCGTGAACCGCATCATCGCGTCCCACCGCCGCCCCGCCAGCGCCTCCATGAACCTCGTCAGCACGTCGTCCACCGGCCCACGGTGCCACGACACGCCGAGGCGGCGGCACTCGGCCACGACCGCGTCGTCGGCCTGCTCCGTCGTGGTCGCCACCACGAGCTCGTCGAGCGTGCCCGCCTCGCGGGCGGCGCGAACCACCCATTCCAGCACCGACCGGCCGCCCAGCTCCCGGAGCACCTTGCCCGGCAGGCGTGTCGAGCCCATCCGCGCCTGAACAATCCCGACAATGCGCACCGATGCCCCAATCCCCCGTGTGACCGTGTGTCGCTTATCGATCGCGCTATGCTACCGCCCTGCTCGAACGACTACTGCGCGTAAGCGCGAACCCAGGGGGCCACGTGAGCATTCTCAGTGGATCGTCGATTCTGATCACCGGAGGAACGGGGTCCTTCGGCAAGGCGTTCATCCGCAACGCACTCGACTCGCTGGGGGTGCGGCGCCTGGTGGTCTTCTCCCGCGACGAGCTCAAGCAGTACGAGACCAGGCAGCTCTTCGGCGACGACGAGCGCCTGCGCTGGTTCATCGGCGACGTCAGGGACCGCGACCGGCTGGCCCGCGCCATGCACGGGGTGGACTACGTGGTCCACGCGGCCGCGCTCAAGCAGGTGGACACGGCCGAGTACAACCCGTTCGAGTACGTCCGCACCAACGTCGCAGGGTCACAGAACGTGGTGGAGGCCGCGATCGACAGCGGCGTGCGCAAGGTGGTCGCGCTCTCCACCGACAAGGCCTCCAGCCCGATCAACCTGTACGGGGCCACCAAGCTGGTCGCCGACAAGCTCTTCGTCTCCGCCAACCACTACGCCGCCGCCCACGAGACCCGCTTCTCCGTCGTCCGCTACGGCAACGTCGTCGGCAGCCGGGGCTCCGTGGTGCCGCTCTTCCTGCGCCTGGCCGAGCAGGGCGCCAGCCTGCCGATCACCGACAAGCGCATGACCAGGTTCTGGATCACGCTCGACCGGGCGGTCCGGTTCGTGGTGGACTCGTTCGACCTGATGCGGGGCGGCGAGCTCTACGTGCCGCGCCTGCCGAGCATGCGCATCACCGACCTGGCCGAGGCGCTGGCGCCGAACAGCCCGATCTACGAGATCGGCATCCGGCCGGGCGAGAAGCTGCACGAGGAGATGATCGGGCCGGACGACGGCCGCAGGACGCTGCGCCTGGCCGACCGCTACATCGTCCAGCCCACGATCGCGACCTGGGGCTACACGCCGCCGCAGACCGGCGAGCCGCTGCCCGAGGGCTTCTCCTACCGCTCCGACACCAACGACGAATGGCTCTCGGTGGACGACCTGCGCGCCATGGTGGCCCGCTGATGCTCCCCTACGGACGGCAGTCGATCGTCGAGTCCGACATCGAGGCGGTCGCCGAGGTGCTGCGCGGCGACTGGCTGACCACCGGGCCCGCGGTCGGCAGGTTCGAGGCGGAGCTGGCCCGCTGGACCGGCGGCGTGCCGTGCGTCTCGGTCACGTCGGGGACGGCCGCGCTGCACGTCGCCTACGTGGCGGCCGAGGTGCGGGCGGGCGACGAGGTGGTCACCTCGCCCCTGACGTTCGTGGCCACGGCCGCCGCGGCCGCGCTGCTGGGCGCGCGGGTGGTCTTCGCCGACGTGCAGCCCGACACGGGCAATCTCGACCCCGACGCCGTCGCCGCCGTGCTCACCCCGAGGACGCGGGTCGTCACGGCGGTGGACTACGCGGGCCATCCCGCCGACTACGACGAGCTGCGCGCGGTCGCCGACCCGGCCGGGGCGGTGCTGATGGCCGACTCGGCGCACTCGATCGGGGCCGCGTACAAGGACCGGCCCGTGGGGGCGCTGGCCGACCTGACGACCTTCTCGTTCTTCCCGACCAAGACCGTGACCACGGCGGAGGGCGGGGCGGTGGCGGCGGCCGACCCCGAGCGGTTCCGGCGGGCCGCCCGCTTCAGGAACCACGGCCTGGTCAGGGAGCCCGCCGACCAGCGCGAGCCGGACGTGGGCGGGTGGCACCAGGAGGTGCACGAGTTCGGGCTGAACTACCGGCTGCCCGACGTGCTGTGCGCGCTGGGCGTCAGCCAGCTCCGGCGGCTGGAGGGCTTCCGCGAGCGGCGCCGCGAGCTCGTCGCGCGTTACGACGCGCTGCTGCGCGACGTGCCGGGGCTGACGCTGCCCGCGCAGCGCGCGTACGTGCGGCCGAGCTGGCACCTCTACCCGGTCAGGGTCCGCGACGGCCGGCGGCGCGAGGTCTACGACCGCATGCGTGCCGCCGGCATCGGCGTGCAGGTCAACTACGTGCCGGCGTACTGGCACCCGGTGTTCGAGGACCTCGGCTACCGGCGCGGGCTCTGCCCGCGGGCGGAGGCGTACTACGCCGAGGAGCTGTCGCTGCCGCTGTTCCCCGACCTGACCGACGCCCAGCAGGACCGGGTCGTGGAGACCCTGGCGGCGATCCTGCGCTAGCGCTCCGCCAGCAGCAGGCAGCCGTCCTCGCCCCGGTCGACGAGGAAGCGCCTGGCCGCGACGGTCGCGATCGGCCGCTGCCCGGTCCGCACCAGCGGGCGGATGGGTGTGCCCTGGTCGATGACGACCTCCCACCACGACTCGTGGCCGACGCTCTCGTCGATGTCGGCCAGCGGCACCCGCGCGTGGAAGTCGCGCCCCGCCAGCGTCACCGGGAAGTACATCTCCTCGCCGTCGCTCCTGCGCCGCAGTCGCAGCACCGGCTCGCCGTCGCCGATGTCGGTGATCTCCCCCGAGAACACCAGGTCGCCGCCGTCCACCCGGCACTCCCCGATGACCGCCCGCGCCTTGCGCAGGCGCAGGCCCCAGGCGCCCTTGGCGCTGCGGATCGGCACCACCCACACGCCCGACCTGCGCCTCGGCGCGGGAATCAGGGGCGGCAGCCAGCGCGGCCCGGCCACCCGGCCGTCCAGCCGCAGCCCATGCCCTCTGAGCTGCACGCGCAGGTCCCAGCGGCCGCGCCTGGCGAGCTGCGCGGATGTCAGCACGGCCGGGTCGAACGCGAAGCGGAACGGGAACGCGTGCTCCGGCAGCGCGCCGCCGTCCTCCTGCACCACGTTCTCCCAGGTAGGCGCGCTCTCCTCGTCGGACAGCGGGATGGTCGCGCCGGTCCTGCGCTCCTCCAGCCAGACCCGCACCCGCATGCGGCGCAGCTCCCCCACGTCGAACCGGCCCACCGCCACCCGGCCCGCGCCGCAGAGCACGCTGTCGCGCCAGTCGAGGTCGACCAGCCGGGGGACCAGGGTCAGCTCGCCGGAGACCTCCGACAGGTGCGGCGGCATCGACGGGTGCCTGGCGTACCAGCGCCTGCGCAGCAGCCCGGCCGCGCCGACGCGCGGCTGCAGCTGCCCGCAGCGGTCCTGGGTGAACACGTACGCCAGCTCGCCCAGGCGGCGCCGGTGCAGCAGGTGGACCTGGAGGCGCTGCGCGAACGGGATGCTGTGCCAGGCCTCGCGCGACACGCCGTCGAGGTAGCGGACGATCATGTCGAGCAGGGCCGGGTCCGCCGTCGTGCCCATGGCGGCCATGGCCTCCACGGCGACGGCCATGTCGATGTCCAGCGTGTCGCGGTCGAAGTCCGCCTTGAGCGCCGGCGCCCCGCGGCCCAGCAGGGAGCCGGTCTCCAGCACCGACAGGAGGCGGTCGCGCAGGTTGTCGGGCTCCAGGCAGCGCTGGGTGATCGAGCTGCCCGGCTCGTCGCGCTGCCGCCAGTGGTAGACGACCGAGGCCAGCACGTCCACCGACCTCGCTCCCACGTGGGCCGCCATCGCGACGGGCTGGTCCTCGTACATGCGCTCGGGGAAGCTCAGGCCCAGGCGCTCCCAGAAGGAGCGGCGGTAGACCTTGTTCCACAACATGCGGTCGCGGATCAGCAGCGGGTGGCGGGTGATGTGGGTGCTTTTCACCGGCTTGGCGAACGCCTCCCGGTGGGCCCACGACGGCATGAGCAGGTTGCGGTAGAGCCGCATGACGTTGCCGCAGGCCAGGTCGGAGCCGGTGGACTCGAGCGAGGTCACCAGGCGTTTGAACGCGTCGCGCGGCACGGTGTCGTCACCGTCCACGAAGGCCAGGTAGCGGCCGGTCGCCCGGCGTACGCCCACGTTGCGGGCGCGGCCCACGCCCATGTTGTCCTGCCTGATGAGACTTATCCGGCGGTCGGCCGCCTGCCTGGACCCGACGACCGCCGGGCCGCCGTCGACGCTGCCGTCGTCGACGCAGATCACCTCCAGATCGCCCAGCGTCTGCGCGGCGATGGAATCCAGGCAGGGTCCGATGTACTTCTCGACGTTGTAGAACGGAACGATCACCGAAAGAACCGGCACACCTATTCCTCTTCCTTTTGTCCTTCGTCCTTCCGCCCTGCGTCTGCGTCCTTGCCGTATCAGCCGGACAGGAGGCGGATGACCTTGCGGGCGACCTTGCCGGGGCGCGCCAGGCGGCGGGAGAGGCGATATCCGAGCGTCCTGCGGAAGGCGCTGGCCTTGCGCTGGGTCCTGCGTAGCTTGGCCTTCGCCCTGACCAGCTCGCGTTCGCGGTAGGAGAGCTTGGTCTCCAGGCGCGAGATCCTGGCCAGCGCCGCGGTGAGCTGGTCGGCCAGGCGGTCCCGGGCGCCCAGCAGATCCCGGTACGTGGGCGCGTGCTCCGCCACCTCGGCGGGGCAGCCCAGCTCCACGTCCAGCTTGCGGGCACGGTCGAGGTCGCCCTGGTCGCAGGGACGGTCGGCCATGCCGCACAGGGTCAGCGCGAGCTGGTCGGCCTCCAGCGGCCACGGCCACGGGTGGTGGTGACCGGCCGCCAGCAGCCTGACCGCGAACCGCCACAGGATCCGGCACAGGACGACTTTCGGGCCGGGCGGAGTGGACGGCTCGGCGGCTGGGCTGATGGCCGCGAACCGCTCGCCGTCGTACACCAGGCTGTCGGTCGCGGCCGTCACGTCGCCGCCCGCCTCCAGCCATTCGGCCAGCCGCGCCAGCAGCTCGCGCACGGTCCTGACGTCCTCGCGGGCGCACGCCTCGACGAGGATCTCCTCGACGACCCGGCCGGCCGGGATCGGCAGCTCCTCGCCGTCCGGCAGCCGCCTGGCGCCGCCGGCGGTGAGCTCGTACAGGGCGGAGCCCTCCTCGACCAGCCCCAGCGGCAGCTCCACGTGGTCGTCATCGTCTGAAGCGGCGGTGGCCACGGCCAGCCAGAGCGGCGCGAGCTCCTCGCCCAGGCCGTGCCGGAAGACCAGGCGGGTCAGCCGGAGCGGGTCGGCCACCAGCATGCGGTCGCCGCCACGCGCGCTCAGCGGGAACGTGAGGGCGTCCGGCAGGTCGGCGGCCAGCGCCTCGCGGGACAGCAGGGCCCGGGGCGCCTGCCTGCCCGGATACGCCGCGTAGCACCGCCGCACGCGCAGCCCCGCCGACTCCAGCCCGCGGTCGAGCGCCTCGGGCCCGCTGGGGTAACTCGGGTCGAAGCCGTGCGGCGCCCACTGGTCGTCGGCGCCCTCCCGGTCCGCGGGCCTGGCCTCCAGGAACCGATCGACGCCCAGGTCGTTGCGTACGCCGAGCACCAGCCGCCCCCCGGGCGCGACCAGCTCGGCCAGCGCCGCCAGCGACTCGCTCCACGCCGCCGCCGAAGCCTCCGCGGAGTGCGTGCGCAGCAGCCCGTCGAGGGCCAGCACCAGGTCGTACGGCTGCTCCGCGGCGAACACCTCCAGCCGCCCGCAGAACACCGCCAGCCCCGGGTGCCGTTCGCCCAGGGCACAGGCGTCAGGGTAGGAGCGCAGCAGCACGGCCGCCGACGGGGCCCGCGCGACCACGTCGTCCACCAGCACCTGCGGATGCGGGCCGACCAGCAGCACCCTGCCGCTGTCGGGGACGAGCCGGCCGACCAGCTCCAGTGCCGTGCCCCGCCAGTCCGTTATGCCGCCCATGTTGGACATGTCGGACCACAGCAGCATCTCCCCGCCGATCAACCGAACGTTCTCGGGCGCCTCCCCCGTGATCACGTGCGCGCCCCCCGTTTCCATCCGAACATTCGCCGTAGCTCCTCCGGTGTCGCCTGATACTCGAATCCCAGCTCGCGCCGCGCCACCTCCGACGCCAGCTCGGTGTCGACGCGCGTGCCGTGCAGCTCCGGCCAGAGCCGCATGCGGCGCGCCGTCCCCCCGTACTCGGGACGCTCGTCCTCGAACTGCATCGGATCCCCGTACACCGCCACCTCGCATCCCACCGAGGCGCCGTAGAACAGCGCGCTGCCGAGCCGGTTGGAGGCCACCCTGCGGTGGCGTCGCAACTGGACCAGCTGCTTGCGCAGGAAGTCGCGTCCCTTTCCCTCCCACCGGGAGCCGCGCTCGCCATGGCAGGTGACCCGGAATCCCCTCGATTCGTACGCTCGCCGAATGTCCGGATTCGCGAATTCCAGCCAATAAAGGCAGACCGTGACCGGACCGGTCTCGACATTTCGGATTTCGTCGGCCAACCGGGCATGGTCACCACTGACGGAATGCTTTTCCCAGCCATGAAAGGGATACCAGATCGTACCCTTGCGTTCGGGGACCACGCCCAGCTCAGGCTCCAGATGAAGGAGGTATATCCATGGCGCGCCGATGAGGTAGTGCCCCCTGCGGCCCATCGACCAGCCTCGGCGACGTAGCACGTCAGACCAGATGAAACGGGGATATCCAGGGCTGCACCAGTGGTCGTTGGGCGGAAATCCGTGGAGATAGTTCCATCCGTGCTGAAGGAAGCCCTGGATGCGTTTCGGCGTCTCATCCGGCAGGCCGCAGTATCGGCCGATTATGCGAGAGTGCCCGTACCAGTGATTGGATTCGTCCATCATTCCCCCCGTACGGTGGACCGTGTCCCGTCCGACATTCCCAGCCCTCAACGGGTGCCACGCCTCGTTATACGGTTCCATTACCCGAGAGGGGGTCTTGGTTTTCTCCTGGCGCGCAATTCCCGCTACACTACGTCGTGGCTTGAGGACAGAGAGTGAGTGATCATGAGTCATCTCGACCGCCTGCGGGCCGTCTTCCGCAGCGCGCTCAACCTTCCGGCCGACACCTACGTCGACGGGCTCGAATACCGCGCCATCCCCCAGTGGGACTCGCTGGCCCACATGGCGTTGATCGCCGCGATGGAGGACGAGTTCTCCGTCATGATCGACACCGACGAGATGATCGACATGAGCTCGTTCGCCAAGGCGGCCGGGCTGCTGGAGAAGCATGGCGTCGGCGCCGCCGCCGGCTGAGCCCAGGGTCGTCCTGGTCACCGGCTCGACGGCGGGCATCGGCCGGGCCGTGGCGGTCACGCTGGCCGGGGCGGGCCACGACGTGGTGCTCCACGGCCGCGGCGAGGAGCGCGCCGCGAAGGCCGCCGCCGAGGTCGCGGAGGAGACCGGCGGGGTGACCGACTCGGTCGCCTGCGACGTCGGCGACCCCGCCGCCGTCTCGGCCGTGATGCGGCAGATCTACCAGCGCCACGGCCGCCTCGACGCCCTCGTGATCAATGCCGGCATCCACGCGGCCGGCCCGCTCGGCATGGCCCACCACGACACGGTCCAGCGGCTCTTCCAGGTCAACGCGGTCGGCGCGACGTACACGCTGCAGTCCGCGCTCAGGCTGCTGCGGCGGGGCAGCTCCCCCGCGGTGGTCCTGGTCGCCTCGGTGATGGGCCGCATGGGCGGCGCGGGCCAGGCGGTCTACTCCGCCACCAAGGCGTCCGTGATCGGCCTCACCAAGGCCGCCGCCAAGGAGCTGGGGCCCGCCGGGATCCGGATCAACGCCGTGGCCCCGGGCTACATCCAGACCGACATGCTCGCCACGCTCGACAAGGAGAGCCGGGTGGCCACGGTCGCCGCGACCCCGCTCGGGCGGCTCGGCACGCCCGCCGACGTCGCCCGCGTGACCGCGTTCCTGCTCTCGCCCGACGCGGGTTTCGTCACCGGCCAGATCATCGGCGTCGACGGCGGGCTGGTGCTGTGATGTTCCCGCACCCACAGGCCCGGCTCGTCGTCGCGGGAGAGGCGGCGGGCCTCGGCGGCGACGAGCTGGCCGGCCACGTCGCGCGCACCGCGGAGGCCCTGACCCGGCTGCGGCCCGGGCCGCTGTTCTGCGGCATGCGCAACAACCTCACGTCCGTCCTGCGCTACCTCGCCGCCTGGCGGTCGGGCCGGCCGATCGCGCTGCTCGACCCCGACCTGGCTCCCGGAGCGCTGGCCGAGCTGGTGGGCCGGTTCAGGCCGGCGGCGCTGCTCGGGTTCACGCACGCGGCCGACGGCTCGCCGCCGCCGCGCCGCGACGTGCCCGAGCCGCACCCCGACCTCGCCGTGCTCCTCGCCACCTCGGGCTCGACCGGCAACCCCAAGCTCGTACGCCTGTCGCGCCAGGCCGTGCTGGCCAACGCCACCGCCATCGCCACGGCCCTGGCCATCGTCCCCGACGAGATCGCGCCCACCAGCCTGCCGCTCCACTACAGCTACGGGCTGTCCGTGCTCAACAGCCACCTGATCGTCGGGGCGACGGTGATGCTGACGGAGGCGGGGCTGCTGGAGCGGTCGTTCTGGACCCATCTGGACGCCCACCGGTGCACGTCGCTGGCCGCCGTCCCCTACCAGTACGAGATGCTGCGGAGGCTGCGTTACGACCGCTCCGAGCACCCCGCGCTCGCCACGCTCACGCAGGCCGGCGGGCGGCTCGGCCAGGACCTGGTCCAGGAGTTCGCGGGCCAGGCCGACCGGTTCTTCGTGATGTACGGGCAGACGGAGGCCACGGCCCGGATCGCCGTCCTGCCTCCCGACCGGCTGGCCGACAAACCCGGTTCCGCCGGGCCGGCCATCCCCGGCGGGCGGCTGACCGTCGACGAGGGCGAGGTCGTCTACCACGGGCCCAACGTCATGATGGGCTACGCCGAGACGGCCGCCGACCTGGCCAGGGGCGACGACCTGGGCGGGGTGCTGCGCACCGGCGACCTGGGCCGGCTCGACTCCGAGGGCTTCCTCTACCTCACCGGGCGGCTGAAACGCATCGCCAAGATCTTCGGCGTGCGGGTCAACCTCGACGACGTCGAACGCCTGCTGCGCGGCTCCGTCCCGGTGGCTGCGACCAGCGGCGACGACCGCGTGACGGTGTGGGCCGAGGGCCTCGACGCGGCCGGCCGCGCGGGCCTGGCCCGCAAGCTGGGCGCCGAGCTACGGGTCCATTGGAGCGGGTTCGACGTGCGCGCCGTCGACAGCCTCCCGCTCCTGGCCACCGGCAAGATCGACTACCGAGCCCTGGAGTCCCGCACATGACGGCCCCGCCACGCTCCGCGGGCGGTCGCCCGGCGCGGCGCGCCGGGCTCTCGGGCGTCCCCGATCGGGCGGAGGGTGGCGGATGAGCGTTTTCAGTCTGGCGGAGCCCCAGCGGGAGGCGGCGCTGGTGAGCGAGCTCGCGGCGCTGACCGAGCGGCATCGGCGGGCGTGCGCCCCCTACCGGCGGGTGCTCGACGCCATTCAGGCCGGCCCCCCGTACGAGCGGCTCGCGGACCTGCCCTGGCTGCCGGTGCGGCTGTTCAAGACGCACGAGCTGCGCAGCGTGCCCGAGGACCAGGTGTTCAGGGTGCTGACCTCCAGCGGGACCACCGGGCAGCGGCCGAGCCGGGTCTACCTCGACCGCGAGGCCGCCGCAACGCAGCCGCGGATGCTGGCGGCCACGCTCAGGGAGGTGCTGGGCGGGCGGCGGCTGCCGATGCTGGTCGTGGACAGCCGCTCGGTCGTCCGCGACCCCACGCTGAGCGCCCGCGGGGCCGGGGTGCTCGGGATGATGAACTTCGGCAGGGACCACACCTTCGTGCTCGACGAGCGGGGCCGGGTGGACGCCGAGGCGGTCAAGGGGTTCCTGGCCCGCTACGGCGGCGAGCGGTTCCTGATCTTCGGGTTCACGTTCATGGTCTGGCTCCACCTGCGCGACCTCGGGGCGGACCTGTCACAGGGGGTGCTGGTCCACTCCGGCGGGTGGAAGCGGCTGGCCGAGCAGGCGGTCGACAACGCCGAGTTCCGGAGGCGGCTGGCGGCCGAGTGCGGGCTGACCCGGGTGCACAACTTCTACGGGATGGTCGAGCAGATCGGGACCGTCTTCCTGGAGGGGCCCGACGGCGACGGGCTCTACTGCCCCGACTTCGCCGATGTCGTGGTCCGCGACCCGGAGACCTGGCAGGAGGTCCCCGTCGGCGAGCCGGGGCTGATCGAGGTCGTCAGCACGCTGCCCACGTCCTACCCGGGCCATGTCCTGCTGACCGAGGACCTGGGCGTGGTGCACGGCGTCGACGACGGGTGCTGGCCGGGCAAGCGGTTCGAGGTGCTGGGCAGGCTGCCCAGGGCCGAGGCGCGCGGCTGCAGCGACACCATGGGGCGGGGCTGATGCTGGACGACCCGAAGCTCGACGTGCGTTTTCCCGCCGCCGCTCCGGTGTCCGCCGAGGACCTGCTGGGTGAGCTGCGCGGCGGGCTCGACGTGGGCGACGAGCGGGTGCGCGAGTTCCTCTCGGGCTTCGGCAAGCGGCTGCTGCGGCCCGCGCTGGCGCGGCGCCATCCCGAGCTGGGCTCGCTCGGCTTCTTCCTGCGCCCCAGCGAGCTGGCCCGCACCGTCGACGGCCTCGCCAACGAGCACGTACGCGTCCCGCGCGGCATGGTCTTCCACATCCCGCCCGCCAACGTCGACACCGTCTTCGTCTACTCCTGGGCCCTGTCGGCCCTGATGGGAAACCGCAACATCGTGCGCCTCTCGCCGCGCTCCGGCGCGGTCGCCGAGGTCATCCTGGAGACGCTGCACGACGCGCTGGCCGACGCCGACCCCGTCATAGCGGCGACCCAGCGCATCGTCTCCTACGGCCGCAGCGACTCCGTCACCGCCGCGCTCTCCGCCGCCTGCGACCTGCGGGTGGTGTGGGGCGGCGACCGCACCGTACAGGAGATGCGGCGGCACTCACTCGCCCCGCACGCCCGCGACCTGGTCTTCCCCGACCGCTCCTCGTTCGCCGTCGTGGGGGCGGCGGCCTGGCTGTGCGCGCCCAGGGCCGCGCGGGTCACCGTGGCCGAAGGCTTCGTCAACGACACCTACTGGTTCGACCAGGCCGCCTGCTCCTCGCCCAGGACGGTGTTCTGGGTGGGCGCGGAGGGCGACTGCGACACGGCGCGGGCCGACTTCTGCGAGCACGTGTCGCGCGTGGTCACGGTCCGGGGGTGGGGAGTCGACGCCGCGATGGCCGTGGAGAAACGGGTCTCCACCTACGGCCTGGCCGCCGACGGGCTGGCAGAGAGCATCGAGTTCCGGGGCAACGCGCTGGCCAACGTCACGCTGTCGGCCGCCGCCGCCGCGCCCAGGCAGTGGCTGGGCGCCGGCACGTTCGCGCACGCCAGGCTCGGGTCGCTGGCCGAGCTGGGCTCGCTGGTCGAGCGGCGGGACCAGACGATGACGCACTTCGGGTTCGCCAGGGCCGAGCTGGAGCGGCTGGCCAGGGAGCTGGGCGGGCGCGGCGTCGATCGCATGGTGCCGATCGGGAGCGCGCTGAGCTTCCATCGGGTGTGGGACGGGTTCGATCTCCCGGCCGAGTTCACGCGACTGGTGACCGTGATCAGATGACGTCCGCGCCCCCCACGGCCTGGCTCGCCCGGTGGCCGGCGTCGTCCGGGCGGTGGCTCGGGTGGGTGCCCGCGGGAGTCGTGTGCGCCGGTGCGGTGGTGGTGTTCCTGTGCTGCGGGGTCTCCGCCCGCGACCTGGCCGTTTTCGCGGCCTACCTCGGCGCCGGGGTGGCGCTGCCCGGGACGCTGCTGTGGCGGGCGCTGACCGGCGGCGGGAGGTCGACGGCCGAGGACGTCGCGGCCGGGCTGGCGATGGGGTACGCGGTCGAGGTCCTGGCCTATCTCCCGGCCAGGGCGGCCGGAGTGCCGCTGCTCGTGCTGGTGCCGTCCGCGGGGGTGCTCTGCGCGTTCGCCTGCGTGCCCCGGCTGCGGCGGCACTGGCGTGGCGGGGCCGCCAGAGAGCGCATGCCCGCGCGGTGCGCGTGGGCGCTGGCGGCGGTCGTCGCCTACCTGATCGCGTGGAGCACGCTCAACCTCTACCGCGTGCCGGTCTCCGCCGCGTACGTGGACCTGCCCTACCACCTGGCGCTGGTCGGCGAGGTCAAGCACCACGTGCCGCCCACGCTGCCGTCCGTGCTGGGCGAGCGGCTCTCCTACCACTGGTTCGTCTACGCCGAGCTGGCCGCCACGAGCTGGGTGACCGGGATCGAGCCGGTGACGCTGGTGTACCGGCTGGCCACGCTGCCGATGACGGCGGCCATGGTCGTGCTGGTGGCGGTGCTCGGGCGGCGGCTGGGCGGGAACTGGGGCGCCGGGGTCGCGGCGGCCGGGGTCGCGTACTTCCTGCTCGGGCCGGTCCTTCAGGAGGACGTGGTCTTCACGACGCGGCCGATGTTCACCGCCTGGGCCAGCCCGACGCAGACGTTCGGGGCGCTGCTGTTCGCGCCCGTGGTGCTGCTGCTGACCGGCGGGCGGCGGTGCTGGGCGGCGCTGGTCGTGCTGCTGCTGGCGCTGACCGGGGCGAAGGCCACGTTCCTGCCGTTGCTGCTCGCGGGGCTGCTGGTCGTGGTGGCCGTGCGGTGGGCGGTGGAGCGGCGGGTGCCGGGCGCGTGGCTCGGCGTGGCCGGGATCACGCTGGCGTGCCTGCTGGTCGCGCAGCTCGTGGTGTTCAGACAGGGGTCCCAGGGGACGACCATCGCGCCGTTCGCGACGATGCGGGGGCTCTGGGGGCTGGTGACGGGCGTGGCGGCGCCCGAGCTGGCCGCCGTACCGGTGACGCCGTTGCTGGTCCTGACCGTCGTGCACCTGTTCTGCCTGCTCTGCGTGTGGGGCGGGGTGGTGGCGCTGGGCCGGCGGGCGCTGGAGCCGTCCCTGTCGCTGCTGCTCGGCATGGGGGCGGCGGGGGTCGGCGCGGCGGTGCTGCTCGGGCATCCGTCGGACTCGCAGCTCTACTTCCTGGAGAGCGTCCGGCCCTACCTGTCGATCGCCGCGGTGTGCGGGGTGGCCGGGCGGCGGGTGCCGTGGGCCGTGGTCGCGGCTGGGGCGGGGGGCGCGCTGCTCGCCACGTGGATCGTGGTGCCCGGGGACGCGGCGGTGCGGGTGGTGGTGCCGTACCTCGTGCTCGGGGTGGTGGCGGCGGCGGTGCTGGTGTGGCGGCGCGGGGCCGTGCTGGCGGTGGTGGCGCTGCTGGCGGGGTACGCGGTGCCGGCCTCCGCGCGCGAGCTGGTCCTGCGGGTGGTGCCGGAGGGCCGCGAGGCGGAGATCCCCGCGGGGGCGCTGAGGGCGGGGCGGTGGTTGCGTGCGCACTCCTCGCCCGGCGACGTGGTGGCCACCGACCTGCACTGCCGCCCGGTCGAAGCGCCCGGGTGCGACAGCCGGCACTACTGGGTGTCGGGGTTCACCGAGCGGCGGGTGCTGGTCGAGGGGTGGGCGTACGCGGAGAGCACGCTGTCGCGGGCCAAGCTGTTCGTCTCGCCGTATCTCGAGGTGCCGTTCGCGGATCCCGTACGGCTGGCGGCGAACGACGCGGCCTTCCGGGCGCCCACGGCGGAGAACGTCCGGCGCCTCGCCGAGGTCTACGGCGTCAAGTGGCTCTTCACCGGGATGAACCCGGAATTGGGGAAATACGCGCGACTGCGCTTCCGCAATTCGTCCTTCTCCGTTTACCGGCTCACCGCCCGGTAAAAGTCTCTCCCCCTCACGGAATGCTGCGGAGAAACGGCCCGCGCCACGCTGGACGGCCCCAGGAGCATTTTCGTGGACGTACGGCCACCCGATCAGGATCAGGAACTCCCATGAAAACGCGTGCCGCGACGGAGCCGAGCCCCCGCGTTCTCGACACCACGGCCCGGCTGGCGAGCGTCGACATCGTCATCCCCGTGCTCAACGAGGAACGCGCCCTGCCGGGCTGCGTCCGCACGCTGGCCCGCTTCCTCGGCGACGGCTTCCCGCTGCCGTGGCGCATCACGATCGTCGACAACGGCAGCACCGACGCCACCTGGCCGGTCGCCAACGAGCTGGCCGGGCAGTTCGAGCGCGTGCACGTCCGCCGGCTCGACATCCGGGGCCGGGGCGCGGCGCTGCGCGCGGCCTGGCAGGACAGCCCCGCCGACATCGTGGCGTACATGGACGTCGATCTGTCCACCGGCCTCGGGGCCCTGTTCCCGCTGGTCGCCTCGGTGGCCGGCGGTCACTCCGAGATCGCCATCGGCACGCGGCTCGCGCGCGGCGCGCGCACCCGCCGCTCGCTGCGCCGCGAGGTGGTGTCGCGCGGCTACAACGCCCTGCTCAGGTACGGCTTCGGTGTCCGCTTCAGCGACGCGCAGTGCGGCTTCAAGGCGGCCAGGGCCGACGTGGTCAGGCCGCTGATGGCCAAGGTCGAGGACGACTCGTGGTTCTTCGACACCGAGTTGCTCCTGCTGGCCGAGCACAACGGCCTGCGCGTGCACGAGGTGCCGGTGGACTGGATCGAGGACACCGACTCGCGCGTGAAGATCGTCAGGACGGCGGTCGACGACCTGAAGGGGCTGGCCAGGGTCGCCTGGTCGATGTCGATGGGCCGGGCCCGCGTCGAGGTGGCGCGGTCCGAGCTGACGCCCACGCATCCGGACGCGGTGGTGGCGCGGCCCCGCGCGGTGACCCTGGCGAAATTCACCTCGTTCGCCGTGATAGGCATTGTTTCCGCAATTCTGTACGCGCTCATTTATCTGCCGCTGCGGGATATCTGGTCGCCGGCAATGACGAATTTCGCCGCGCTCGTCCTCGCCGGAGTCGTCGGCACCGAGGCGAACCGCCGCTGGACATTCCACCGGCGCACCGCCATGCACGTGCGGGCGGCGACGCTCTTCCTGGCCAACTACGCCCTCACCACCATGGCCGTGCTCGCGCTGCCCCGTGGCGCCGGACGGCTGGCGGAGGTCGGCGCGGTCGCCGGCACGTACTGCCTGCTCACCTTGATCCGCTTCACCGCCCTGGACCGCTGGGTCTTCTCCCGTACGAGGAACTGATCGATGGAAACCACTGAGATCCGCCGCTTGATCGCGCTCGAGGACCGCCACTGGTGGTACCGCGAGCGCCGGGCCATCCTGCGCAGGGAGTTGCGCGGGCTGGGCCGTCCCGGGCGGGCGCTGGACATCGGCGCCGCCGGCGGCGGGAACACCAGAGTGCTGGTCGAGGCGGGCTGGGAGGCGACCGCGACGGACTCGTGCGCGACGGCGGTCGAGGTGGCCAGGGAGCGCGGGCTCAAGGCGGTGCGCGCCGACGCGCGGGCGCTGCCGTTCGAGCCGGGGAGCCTGGATCTGGTGACCGCGTTCGACGTGCTGGAGCACGTTCGCGAGGACCACCTGGTCGTGGAGGAGATCGCCAGGGTGCTGGCGCCCGGCGGGCACGCGCTGATCGCGGTCCCGTGCGACATGGCGCTGTGGTCGGCCCACGACGACGCGGTCGGGCACGTGCGCCGCTACGCCCGCGAGTCGCTGACCGTCGTGGTGGAGCAGGCGGGGCTGAAGGTCGATCGCGTCTGGAGCTGGAACGTGCTGCTCCGTCCCCTCGTCGCCCGGCACCGGCGCCGGTCCAGGGGCAGCGACCTGCGGAAGATGCCGCTCCTGGTCAACGCGGGGCTGTCGGCGGTCGTGCGGGCCGAGCGGTACCTGCCGGTCAAGTCGCTCAAGGGCGTCACGCTGTTCCTGCGGGCCCGGCTCGGGAGATGAGCGTGTTCAGACCGAGACGTGGGGGTGTTCCACGGTGTGCGCGCATTGGCTTTAGGCTGTGATCCGTGGTGATTCATGCCCTGCTGGCGGCCGTGCTGGCCACGACCTCGCTGCCCGCCCAGGCGGCGACGGTCGACTGTGACCGGGTCAAGTGCCTGGCGCTGACGTTCGACGACGGTCCGGGCGAGGGCACCCCGACCCTGCTCAAGCTTCTCAAGCAGGAGGGGGTCAAGGCCACGTTCTTCCTGGTCGGCAAGCAGGTGGAGCGGCGGCCGCAGATCGCCAGGCAGACGCTGGCGCAGGGACACGCGATCGGCAACCACACCTGGTCGCACGCCTCCCTGCCGACACTGCTCGACGACCAGATCCTCGACGAGCTCAAGACCACGCAGGAAGCCATCCAGCAGGCCACGGGGCTGCGGCCGGCGATGTTCCGCCCGCCGTACGGGCACACCGACGACCGCGTGCTGGGCCTGGCCGACCAGGTGGAGCTCGCGCAGGTGCTCTGGACCGGCACGACGCTCGACTGGAAGCTGCGTGACGCCAAGAAGATCAAGGCCGCCGTGCTCAGGCTGGCCAAGCGCGACGGAGTGATTCTTATGCACGACACGGTCCCGGCGACCGTGAAGGCCATGCCGTCCATCCTCAAGGAGCTCAAGAAGCAGGGCTACCACCTCGTCACGGTGCCGACCCTGCTACGCGGCAAGAAACCCGAGCCCGGAGTGAGCTACCCCTGACGGGCCATGGGCACCGCGAAGCCAAGGCCGTGGGTCGCGATCCCGACCTTTCTGATCATTCAGGCCGTCCTCGCCTGCTGGTGGGCGGCCTTCTACCCCGGCCTGTTCAGCCGCGACTCGGTCCTCTACCTCAGCCACACCGTCGTCGGCCCCTGGGTGAGCGACCACTCGGTGCTCTACGACGCGCTGCTGTCGCTGAGCTTCACCAAGACGGGTGACCTGGGCGCGGTCACGTTCGCGCAGACCACCGCCATGGCGGCGGCGCTGACGTACCTGGCGCAGTCGCTCAAGGCGCTCGGCGCGCCACGCCTGCCGACCACGCTCGTGGCGATGCTCATGCCGCTGGCGCCCCCCGTGGGCGCGTTCTCGGTGACGCTGTGGAAGGACGTGCCGTTCACGATCTGCGCGATCGCCGTCGCGGGCGTGTGCGCCCGGATCGCGGCCAGACGTGCCGTCACCGTGCCCACGCTGGTCGGGCTCGGGCTGCTCTTCACGACATTGGGGCTCTTCCGGGCGAACGGCTTCCTCGTCGTGGGCGTCGCCGTCCTCGCGCTGCTGGTGATCGTCACGACCATGCGCGTACGGCTGCTGCTCGCCGGCACCCTCGCCGCGGCCCTGCCGCTCGTGCTCACGAACCTCGTCTTCCCGCAGTTCGGCATCATGGCCCCGTCCAAGACGTACGTGTACCACACGGCCTTCGGCGACATCGCGGTGGCGTACCGGGACCGTCCCGAGCTGTTCACCGAGCAGGACAAGACCTTGATGGCCACCGTGGCGCCGCTGACGCGGTGGTGGGACGGCGGCACCTGCTACACGATCAACCCGCTGATCTGGCGGCGGGACTTCAGCTGGCCGCAGGCCGACGCGCACGCCTCCGAGCTGCTCGGCCTGTGGAAACGGCTGCTGATCTCCGAACCCCGCATGATCATCGACACCCGGCTGTGCCGTGGGGCGATCGCGTGGCGGCCCGTGCAGGACGAGTTCGCCATCGGCGGGATGACGTACCGGTTCTCGCTGCGGCCCAACGCCGACACCTACGTCGGGCCGAACAAGGTGCCCGACTTCCCGGGGCGGTGGGTCTACTCGCTGCGGCCGCAGTCGTTGGAGCTGAACCAGGTGGCCGACCCGTGGCTGACCGGGGCGCTGGCGCCGCAGTACGACTGGGTGCTGTGGCGGGGGGCGTTGTGGGCGTACGTGTCGTATCTGGCGGTGGCTCTGGGGGCGCTGGCGCTGCGGAACCGGTACGTGCTGGGGGTGGCGGCCGTGGTGGCCGGGCAGCAGCTCACGGTGCTGGCCAACATCTCGGCGCAGGACTTCCGGTACATGGCCTCGCCCATCTTCGTGGGGGTGCTGCTGGTGCCGTTGCTGCTGGGAGCTGTGGGGCGGTTGGTGGTGGCTTCGGTACGGGGGGCCGGGCGCGCAGTACGCCGCAAGCCTGCCGAGCCCCGGCCCCCGTTGCCACAGCCCGGCGCCCCCGAGCCCGCCCCGGACGCGCCCTCAGGGAACGCCCCCGCGCCGGACACACCTCCGGCCGCCGCGCCGGATGCGCCGTCAGCGGACGAGGCCACGGCTCACGGGACTGCGGGTCACGGGCCCGAGCCGGGTGAGCGCACGGCTCGTGCGGCGTCGCTCTCCGAGCCCGTGACGCCAGATCCTCAGCCGAGCGAGCCGAATGGACCAGGAGCCCCGGGCGCGCCGGGCGGGACGGGGGCGCTTGGGCGGGAGGGCGATCGGGAGTAGGCCGGCGGGGCGGGCTCAGACGGTGGCGGGGAAGCGTCCCGGAGCGGGTACGAAGCCCGGCGTCTCCTCCGCGGTCTGGCGGGCGTCGTACCGCTCCCGGGAGGCGGCCACGCACGCGCTGTGCTTCCGCGACCAGTTGGTGAGCGTCAGCATGGCCTCGTACAGCTCCAGCGCCATCGGCGTGGCCTGGTACTCGACCTTGGGCGGCACCGTCGGATAGACCGTACGCTCCAGCAGCCCGTCGCGCTCCAGATTGCGCAGGGTGAGGGTGAGCATGCGGCGGCTGATGCCCTCGATCTCCCGCTCCAGCTCCGTGAACCTCCTCGGCCCGCGAGCGGTCACCACGACGATCTGGATGGCCCACTTCCCGGCGATCTTGTCCAGGATCTCGCGCGGCGGGATGGGGCAGAAGCCCTGCTCGATCATCGCCTGCGCGTCGTCCAACGTCCTGAGCTGCTCTGGTACAGCGGTGTTCCTCTGGGACATGAAAGTGCCTTCTTCCGGTTGACCTCGATGGTCACACATCATGGCCACTGTTACAAATCGTTCCCCTAGGAAGACTTGGTCATGAAGAACAAATGGGCCGCATTCTCACTACTGGCCACCACCCAGTTCGTACTGATCCTGGATTCTACGATCGTGGGCATCGCGATGCCGCACATGGGTCGTGAGCTGGGCATGAACGCCCAGGACCTGTCGTGGACGACGACGGCGTACTCGCTGGTGTTCGGCGGGTTGCTGCTGCTCGGCGGGCGGCTGTCCGACTACGTGGGCAGGCGCCGGATCTTCATCGCCGGGATGCTGCTGTTCGGCGCGGTGTCCCTGATCGGCGGCGTGGCCGCGTCCGGCGTGCTGCTGATCGCCGTACGGGCGGTGCAGGGGCTGGCCAGCGCGCTGGTGGCGCCCGCCGGGATGTCACTGGTGATGACGATCTTCAAGGGCGACCCGGCGCTCAACAAGGCGATGGGCCTGTGGGGCGCCGTCGGCGGCATGGGCGCCTCGGCCGGGCTGGTGCTCGGCGGGCTGCTCACCGACTTGTTCGGCTGGCGATCCGTGTTCCTGGTGAACGCGCCCATCGGGCTGGGCGTCGCCGCGCTGGCGCTCGTACTGCTGCCCGCCGCGCGCTCCGCCGAACGGACCCGCGGCTTCGACGTGGCCGGTGCCGTCACCTCGACCGCCGGGCTGGGCCTGCTCATCTACGCCCTGGTGGACGCGGCGGAGGCGGGCTGGACCTCCGCCAGGACGCTCGGCGTCGGCGCCGTCGCGATCGCCCTCATCGTCGCCTTCCTCGCCATCGAGCACCGCTCGGCCAACCCGCTCGTCCCCCTGAACGTCTTCCGCAGGCGCACGCTCCGCGCGGGCAACGTGATCATGTTCCTGGTGGCCATGGCGATGCAGCCGGTCGCCTTCCTGCTCAGCCTCTACACCCAGCTCGTGCTCGGCTACAGCGCTACCCTGTCGGGCCTGTCGACGCTGGCGATCCCCGCGACGATCGCGCTGACCGCCTCGTTCCTCGGCGGACGCGTGCTGACCAGGTACGGCCTGCGCACGACGACGGCCGCCGGCATGGCCTTCATCCTGGTGGGCGCGGCGCTCTACCTGCGGGTGGGGGTGCAGGTCGACTACCTGCTGGTCCTGCTTCCCGCCGAGCTGCTGGCCGGCTTCGGCTTCGGCCTCCTGGTCGGCGCGGTGACCGTCGCCGCCACCTCGGACGCCTCGCCGGAGGAGTCGGGGATGGTGTCGGGCCTGTTCAACGTGACGACGCAGGTGGGCATCTCGGTCGGCATCGCGGTGCTGGTGGCCATCGCGGCCGGGGTCACGGGCGGCTCCCCCGCGCCGGAGGCGCTGGTCTCGGGCTACCGGATGGCGTTCCTGGGCTCGACCTTGCTGGCCGCGGTCGGCCTGGCGGCGGCGCTCACGATGCTCCCCAGGCCCGCCAGGGACCGGGAGCCTGCGGCGGTGTCCGCCTGACCGCCCCGCCTCAGACAGGCCGGTTCCCACGCGGAACCGGCCTGTCTGTTTCTCAGGCTGCCATCGGGGTGAAGGCCTCGAAGGAGTCGGCTTCGGCTTCGGCGAATGTCGGGAGTTCGAACCAGATGGCCTTGCCGCGGGGAGTGGGGGTGCCGCCCCAGGAGCCGGAGAGCGTGTCGACCAGGAAGAGCCCGCGTCCGCGCTCGGCGTCGAGGTCGACGGTGCGCATGGTGGGCAGCTGGGGGTTCTCGTCTTCGACTTCGCAGCGCAGCAGGCCGTTCTCGGTGGAGAGGCTGAGGCGGGCCTGTCCGTGGGCGTGGTCCAGCGCGTTGGCGACCAGTTCGCTGACGAGGAGCTCCGCGACTTCGATCTGGTCGTCGAAGCCCCAGTCGGTGAGCTTGTCGCGGGTCAGCCGGCGGGCGGTACGCACCGAGCTGAGGTCAGGCGTCAGCCACCACGAAGCCGTGCGGCGTGTTGCCGGGCTGTGGCTGGTGGTCCGCGTAACGCTGTTCATTGCCCTGCATCCCGTGTGGCAGCTGAGGTGGCTGCCGTCCGGTTCCCTCCGGTCCTCTTCTTCAGGCGAGCGTGAATTGCTCACACCACGAGAATGCCTCGGTGAGCCCCCTGGAGGAGAGGTGAAAAATCCCCATATAGGCACCTATTCCGGACTACGTAGGTACCTACGTAGCTGCACGTCAGGGGTTCCAGCGCACGGTGGGGCTCCGGGTGCCGGTGTGACAGGGCCCCATTTGCCATAGGGCGCAGGCTCTGCCGAGCGGGATGTCGCTGATATGTGACGGCGGGGCCGTGACAGCGCGCGGTCAGCCCGGGAGCAGCGGTGGTCGGCATCGTCTTCCTCATCGAGAAGCACCCCCGATGAGGAGCCCCCGCCATGATGACCTTCGCCGCCGTTCTGCAGTTGCTCGTCGCTCTCGGCTTCGTGAGCATCCCCCTCGTACGCCACCGCTACGGCCGCCAGGCAGGGGTCGCCGCGGTGCGGGAGCTGGAGCGTCAGGGCGTCCCCGCCCGCATCCTGAAAGAGAACAACATCAGCTTCGACGCCAGCGGTCACGAGACCATCGTGCCCGCCACGGTCGCGCTGGTCATGACGGCCCTGGCCGTGCTCAACCTGATGGGAAACCACTGGGGGCAGGTCCTGTCCTGGATCTTCCAGCCGCTCGTGCTCGCCGGCAACGTCCTCATCCTCTACAGCCAGCTCACCGCCGCCACGTCCGTGCGGAAGGCCTTCGAACGCAAGGGCGACCCGATGCTCCGGCGCGTCGACGTGCCGGCGCTGCTGAAGGCGGCCGAGAGCGGCTTCCCGAGCTGGGTGATGCCGGGTCTGCAGAACGTCCGGCACACGGTGGTGATGGGCGGTTCGATCCTCGTCCTGGTGGCGTTGATCAGCGCCTGAGCCGGGACACGCGAACGCGCCGCGCGGGCGGGATCCCGCGCGGCGCGTTCGTGTGCGCCGCTACCAGCCGCCGTTGTGGAGCTGGCCGCGCACCGCGCCGCCGGGGAACTCCGCGGTGTGCAGATTGACGTACCAGCCCTTGGGGTTGTGCTTGATGCCGTCGGCGACCTTGGCCGAGGCGGTGCCGGTGCCGGCGATGCCGTTGACGCCGGCCGGCAGGCCGTTGGCGGCGGCGAAGAAGTCCACGACCACCGGGCCGTTCTTGCCCTTCACGCCACGGTGGACGTGGCCGTTCGTGGGCGGGGCGAGGCGTTTCCAGGCGGTGGCGAAGTGCACCTTGGTGCCCTTCACCCAGACGAGCCACGCGGCGCGCCCGTCCTGGTCGCCGACCTTGGTGCCGGGCGCGGGCACTTCCTGGCGGCCGTCGGCCGGCGCGGTGAGCGTGTGGTGGGACGAGCCGGCGGCCAGCACCGATTCGAGCGAAACGGGACGTACCCGGTGCAGCTGGGCGCGGACGGCGCCGCCGGGGAACTCGCCCGTGTGCAGGTTGGCGTACCAGCCCTTGGGGTTGTTCGCGATCCTGGCGAGCAGGCCCGAGTCCTTGACCGTGACGGTGCCCTTGACGGCGCTGAGCGAGGCGGGCAGGGCCGCGCCGAAGAACGGGATCTTGACGTCGCCGTTCTTGCCGGACTTGCCCCGGTGGATGTGGAACGCGGTCGGCGCGGCCACCTTCTGCCACCGGATCGCATAGTCGACCTGCTGTCCGTGGATGCGGAACACGGCGATCGCGCTGCCGTTCCGGTCACCCACCTTCGCGCCGGGGGCGGGTACTTCGTTCTTGCCCAGCAGCGTCGCCGCCAGATAGACGTCGGTGCTCGACTGCGTGTCCGCCTGTGCCATGGCCGGGCTGACGGAGGCGGCGATCAGCGCGATGGCGAGCGCGAGGCCGGAGGCGGTGAGGATGCGCTTCGTCATGATTGACCCTTTCAGTTGCCTCAGGGGTGAGGCCCGTAGCGGTGTTCGACGCCCGGTTGTACGACCCGCGCCTCGCGCCGGGTTCAATCCGCAAATGTGTATAAATACGCATTCGCGCTGGTGGGAGGCGGTCTGGCGGCCCCTCCCGGACGCATGCGGGTGAACCCTCCCGGAAGAACCCCCGTACCTGTCGAAGATCGGACTTTCCTTGCCCACGACAAAACCGGAGGGAGTGGTCGCATGTGGAGTCCATCGGGGGAAAGACGATTCAGGCCGTGGTTGGGGGCGGTTTGCCTGAGCGGAAGCGTCGCGCTCGTCCTGTCAGGCTCTCCGCCGTACGCGCAGACCGGGGCGGTGGATGTCTATCTGAGCACGATCGCGACTGAGGGCATCTCCTGCCCGAACGTGGCGGACAAACTGCCCGACGTCCCGGCCGCCGCCAAAGCCGAGGTCGACCGCAACCTCGCCCAACTCGACAAACAACTCCAGGAAGCCAACGACCGACTCGCTACCTCAGCAGGAGAAGGAGGCGCCAACTTCGTCCAGAACGCCATCCTCGGCCCACTCGCCGACAAACGCGCCGCCGCCATCGACCGCATCTCCATAGCCATCGGACGCGTCGCAGAACGCCCCACCGGCCTCAACGAGCTCGCCACCTGCTCGGTCGGCGACACCGCCGCCCCGTCCCAGGAGGCCACCCCGACCGACCAAGCCACCCCGACCGACCAGGCAACCTCATCCGACCAAGCCACCCCACCGGAACAAACCACCGCACCTCCGGCGACCGGCTCCGCCACGCCTGATCCCAGCGGCAGCCAGACCGCGGCCCCGGCGGCGCAGACCATCGTCTGCCCGAACGTGGCGGACAAGCTGGCCGACGTCCCGGCCGCCGCCAAAGCCGAGGTCGACCGCAACCTCGCCCAACTCGACAAACAACTCCAGGAGGCCAACGACCGACTCGCCACCTCAGCAGGAGAAGGAGGCGCCAACTTCGTCCAGAACGCCATCCTCGGCCCACTCGCCGACAAACGCGCCGCCGCCATCGACCGCATCTCCATAGCCATCGGACGCGTCGCAGAACGCCCCACCGGCCTCGACGAACTCGCCACCTGCTCGCTCGACGACGCCCAGAACTCGGCGGACGCCGGGCCCACGGCCGACGACTACGTCGACATCCGTGACGTCCCCAAGGCGGAGCAGCCAGAGGCAGGCGAGAACGCCTCAACGGGCACGTACGCCTCCCGATGCGGTACGAACCGCGACGGTCACTCCAACACCGACAACCTCATCCTCGCCCCGGGCATGTCGGACGGGGCCCAGTTCAGGCAGGACTACGTGGGCAACATGTCCACGGACGCGTTCTCGACCAACGAGAGCCTGGCCGCCGCGGACACCACCTGCCGCACCAGCGACGACCGGTCCGCCTACTTCTGGCCGACCCTGCGCGTACGCGGATCCGACGACGAATCCGCGGCCGGGGACGACACGAACAACGTCGGCACCCCCGTACAGCCGACGTCTGTGAAGCTCGAGTACCGCGGGAACCTCACCTCGGAGGTGACGGCGGCGCCGCGGTTCCTCAGGATGATCTCCGGCGACGCCAGGGCGGCCAGCAACGGCGCTGAGAACGCCCGCCCGACGTTCACCTGCACGGGCTTCACCGACCGGCTGACCGACAAGTATCCGATCTGCCCCTCCGGCAGCGACCTGGTCCGCGTCTTCGACATGCCCAGCTGCTGGGACGGTCAGAACCTCGACAGCGCCGACCACCGCACGCACCTCGTCTTCCCTGACGAGACCGGCGCCTGCCCCAGCGGCACCGAGGCCGTGCCGCAGCTCCGGATGACGCTCACCTACGACGACGTGCCCACCTCAGGAGACGTCCCCTTCGCGGTGGACGGACCCGCGAGCGAGCAGAACGACCCGAGCACCGACCACGCCGGCGCCATCGGCGTGATGTCGCACAGGCTCATGAACGCCATCGTCCGCTGCGTCAACAGCGGCAAGAACTGCTGACACCGACAGCATCGAGCCCGGCCTGTGGGGAAGCAGGTGGGCATGGCTCGGAGCAGCGCGTCGGCGGGTGACCGCCGATGGAGTTCGAGACGCTGGTGAAGGCCGCCCAGTGGGCCGGGGTGGAAGATCCCCGGCTGCTGGCGGCCCTCGCCACCACACCGCGCGACCGGTTCGTACCGCCGCGTTACGCCGACCGCGCCCCTTTCGACGAACCGATCCCGATCGGCCACGGCCAGCCCACCTCGCAGCCGTCCCTGATCGCGCAGATGATCGACGCGCTGCGGCTGTCGGGCACGGAGACGGTCCTGGAGATCGGCACCGGGTACGGCTACCAGACCGCCCTGCTCGCCCGCCTGGCCCGCCGGGTGTACTCGATGGAACGCCACGCCGACCTGGCCCGGCACGCGCGGGCCAACCTCGCCTGGGCCGGGGTGACCGGCGCCGAGGTACTGGTGGGCGACGGCACCGCCGGACTGCCCGAGCACGCGCCCTTCGACGCCGTCGTCGTGTCCGCCACGGCCCGGACGGTGCCCGCCCCGCTCGTCGAGCAGCTCGCCGAGGGCGGACGGCTGGTCATGCCGATCCACGAGGAGCTGGACGAGACCGTCGTGCTCTTCGGCAAGCGGCACGACCGCCTGGTCCAGGAGCGCCTGCTGACACCCGCCCGGTTCGTCCCCCTGATCGGCGAACACGCGGACGACACACCCGGCTGGTGAATACGTGATGACACGAATGACTCCGACTGACCACAGGACCGGTCAGGTAAATGTGCGAGTCAGCGAAAACGCCGCGCACTTGTGGCAGCTTCGGGCGGCTTACAGCCACATATCGGCATCAAGGGGGTTCTGTCGCGGCTGTGCCGCCTCGACCGCTACGGTATGGGGCTGAGCGCCGCCGCCGAGGCGGCGACCTCGGACGATCAGCGAAGATCAGGGGAACATTTCGATGAAGTTGAAGTGACGACTGCGGCGTCGCCGCGTCCCCCTACTCTTGCCGAGATCCTGGCCCGCCCGCTTTGAGGGCTTTGTGCTGGATCGCCATTAGGGCGATCGGGATGGGGTCAATCCGCACTGCCCTCAAGCGGCCAATGATCTTGCAATTGCTCCCGTACTCCGTCAAACAGGCATGGATTCCGATTTATCATGACTTATCAGTCTTACCCGTTAGATCAGCCGCTTCCGGCTCAGCCGGCGACGCCGGACGCTCCCCCGGCCGAGGCCGTCAAGGCGCCGGCAGAGGGCGAAGAGGACAGCGGCGGCGTCCTCGACGTACTCGAGAAGATCGGCTCGGTGGTGGTCCCGGCCGGTGTCACGCTGTACGCGCTGCTGTACATGGGCTTCAAGGAGATGTACAGCGTCTTCGGCATCACGCCCGAGCAGGCCGGCATAGACCAGTCCGTGCTCTTCGGGCGGCTCCTGGGCTCCCTGCTGCCGCTGACGCTGATCGCCGCCTCCTGTATCGGCCTGCTCATCAGCCTGGGCTGGCTGCTCAACCTCATCACCCGCGGCTGGGCCGGCCGCCTGTTCCAGGCCGTCCGGAAGCGCCCGTGGATCGTCGCCGTGATCGCCGCGGTCTGGGCCGGTCTGTCCTACATGGGATTCCTCTATTACGTGTACACCGCGGTGGAAGAGCACCTGGGGGGTGGTGAGGTCGTCTTCGCGATCCTGCTGGGCTTCCTGGCCTACGTGGTGCCCTTCCGCCTGCTGCGCCGCAAGTCGATCGGCCGCGCCGGGATGAAGGTCCTGATCGGGGCCTTCACGGGGGTCGGGCTGGGATACGCGCTCATCATCCAGATGGTCTTCGGCGCCGTGCAGGTGCAGGAGACCGGGCAGGCCAACGCACTGCTCGACAGCCTCGGCTTCCAGGACCAGTGGGCCAGGCTCCAGGACAGCAGCGGCAAGACGCTCTACGACGGGCGCTGGATGATGCTGCTGGGCGAGTTCGAGGGCGGATACGCCTTCTACGACTGCGACAAGCTGATGACCTTCCGCAAGTTCTCGGAGAGCACGATCCTGATCGACATCCAGCTCGATCCCGACCGGGAAAAGGGCTTCACCTGCGGCACGCTCGCCGACAAGGACAAGAAAGCCAACTGACCCCGCATAACCCTCGTCCTGTACGGCGGGCGCCGCCGTACAGGACCTCGGCATTTCTCCAAATCCAGTTACGACGTGGTCACGACCGGTTAAAGTCCAACCCACTCGCTGGCGCAGGGATGACGACGATGGGGGCCGAGGTGGCTCAGCACCTGAACGCGGCGCTGGCGGAGCTGGTGATCCTCCGTCGGTTCCGCCGAAGGAAGGTCCGTTTCGGCCGCCGGACCGGGCCTTTGGTCCTTCAGTGCGAGCCCTCGGACTACCACGCGGCCGACCTCGAGGCGATTCGATCGTGGCCCGCGGAGTACTACGAAGAGTATTCGAGCGTCCTGCCGATCAACGAGCCGTGCACAACCCCGCCGAACGCCGACCTGTCGCAGTTCGCGGCGGAATTGCGGGCCGTCGCGCACAGGTTCTCGCGTCCCGCCTACCGGCTCCCCCTCGTCTTCCCCCGCTTCGAGGCCGCGTACGCGCTGGCGAACTGGAATCTCCGCGACCCGGAGCAGAAGCGCCTCGCCGAGCTGGGCGAACTGGACGCCGAGCTGGAGGAGAAGGTCAAGGAGGCGATCGACAAGGCCCGGCAGAAGAACCTGCGGGAGGTCCGCAAGGCGATCAAGAAGGTCGTCACCAACTCCTACCTCGGAAACCTGGCGAGCGGCATTGTCGGCCTGGTGATCGGCATATTCGGCGCCTTCCAGGTCCGTGCCCACTGGACCCTGCGCTGGTACCGGAAGAAGGCGTTCAGACGACCGCTGGGGACCACCGAGGAGCTCGTCAGGGAACTGCGCCGGCTGCTGATCGAGCCGTCCAAGAACAACATCGACGAAAAAGAGCTCCTGCTCGTCAAGGCCCTGCTGGCGGATATCAACGCGCACCACGGGCTTTTCCGCCGGCTCAACCGGGTGCGCCGTCCCGTCATTCTCCTGCCCGACGTCGACCTCGTCCCGGCACGGCGGAAGATCAGGGACACGCTCCTCGCCGCGTACGATCACGGATCCCGCGGCCTGCGCGCCTATCCCGTCGTCGTGGCGACCTCGGCGCGGGGCGAGGCGCCGGTCGCGAGAGGGGCCAATCCGCCCGTCTCTCCTGGCGAACTCGCCAAGGAGATTCCGGCGCTGTTCGCCCGGCGGAAAGAGGCCATCGAGAACATCATCGCCGGCGGCGCCGAGCCGGTGCCCAGCCGGCTGCTGCCGGTCACCCTGGGATCGGGTCCGGCGCCGAAACCGCCCCGCAGGGGGCCGGGACCGCTGACCCTCGCCACCGAGATGTTCGCTCTCGCGGGCGTCCTGGGTTTCGTCGCGTACACGGTGATCCTCCCGCCGCCGGAGCCGGCGAGCTGCGGGGAAGGGCTCGTGGTGATGGGCCGCGACTGCATCGGCGTGTCGGACGGCACAGGCGTGCTCATGCCGGATCTCGACGGCATGCCGGAGGTCTTCGCGCGCATCGAGGCGGAGAACAATCGGATCGCGGCGAAACCGTACGCCACCGTGGCGTTGATGATCCCCATGCAGTCGGACATCCCGGCAGTGCGCAAGCAGATCCTGAGCGAGGTGCAGGGCGCCTATCTGGCCCAGCTGCAGGCCAACTTCCCCGACGCCGCGAAGCCCCCGATCCGCCTCGTCCTCGCCAACCCCGGCCGCGACTACGGGTACTGGCAGAAGACCGTGGATTACCTCACCGAGAGGGAACCGCAGCTCCGTGTCGTCGCCGGGTTCAACCTCAGCCTGACCAACACCTGGAACGCGATGCACCACCTGACGAAGGACCTGGGGATCCCCGTCGTCGCAAGCCTGGTCACCTCATCTGATTTCGCCAACCCGGAGACCCAGGACCGGAGCCGGGATCCGTTCCCCGGCCTGGCCCGCGTGGTCTCGACCACCAAAGAGCAGGCCGAGGCGCTGCTCAAGTCCGACCCGAAGCTGGCGGGCGCCGAGAGCGCGCTCGTCGCGGACACCCGGCCCCTGGACAACTACGACAAGTCTCTGCGCGACGCCTTCACCGAGGCCAGAAAGGGCAAGAAGGGCACCGGGGTCCAGGACATGACGTACGAGTCACCCGGCCTCGAGGAGCCCGGCCGCACGCCGAACCGGTTCCAGGACTTCGCCTTGAACATCTGCCAGTCGAACGCCCGTTTCATCTATTTCGCCGGCCGGGCCTTCCATCTGAAGCTCTTCGTCAAGACGCTGGCGAACACCTACTGCGCCGGCAAGAAGTCCTACACCGTGATCACCGGCTCCGACGCGACGACACTCGACAGCCGCCTGGACGCCGAGGATCTCGAACTCATCCGGGGCGACCCGGGCGGCGGCAGACCGTCCGTGTCCGTCGAGTACGCCGCCCCGGCCCACCCCGCCGCCTGGAACGTCGAGGTGGCGAAGTGGTGGCGGGAGAACACCCGCAAAGGCTCCAAGCCGAAGCGGGAAGACCTCCCGCGCTATCTCGCCGAGCCGCAGGAGTCCCTGGCCCGGCTCCAGCACCTCATCGCCACCGCCAAGATCGGCCCTGTGGCGCTCGAGGACGGGCGTACGATCATCACCCACGACGTGATCCTGACCGCCCACCGGGCCCTGGCGAAAGCCGTCGCGATCAGCCCCACGGAGGTCCCTTCCCGGCAGGACGTCAAGGACGTTCTCGCCGACCTGCACGCCGCCTACCGGATCCAGGGCGCGAGCGGCTTGATCTGCCTGACCGGCGCGGGCAACCCGTACGACAAGGCCCTCCCGGTCGTCCGCCTGGACCCGGCCTCGGGAAAGCTGACGTTCAAGGGCGTCGCCTGGCCGGAGGGGAAGCCCCCGAACAACAACTGCGTCGTACCCCAGACCACCCCATAGGGCACCCTCGCATCAGAAAGCATCCCCAGTCCCTGCCGTGGGCTGCCTACGTACGTGAAATAGGTACCTATACGGGGAGTTTTCACCTCTTCTTGCGGCACCTCACTGAGGCATTCTCGATGGTGTGAGCAACCCAGGCTCACTGAACGAGAGGCAAGGAAGAGGACCCACTCGGGGTAGGACATGAACAGGCTTCTGATGAGCAGCATCCTGACCGCGGTCACCGGCCGCCGCCAGACCACGTGCCGCACGGCCTCGTGGTGGCTCTCGCCTGACCTCGGCTCGGTGTGCGATGCCCGCCGGCTGACCCGTGACAAGCTCGCCGCCTGGGGTCTCGACGACCAGGTGGAGGCCGCGGAGCTGCTCGTCAGCGAGCTGGTCGGCAACGCGCTGGAGCACGCGTACGGGCCGGTCCGTCTCAGCTTCTCCGCCGAGGAGGGCCTGCTGCGCTGCGAGGTCGAGGACGAGAACCCCGACCTGCCGCACATGCTGATCGTCGACGCGGACGCGGAGAGCGGACGCGGGCTGTTCCTCGTCGACATGCTGTCCTGCTGCTGGGGCGGCGAGCGTACGGCGCGCGGCAAGGCCATCTGGTTCGAGCTGCCGGTGTTCGCCCACGCCGAGACCGACGCCCCCATCGGCGCCCTCGCCCCGGTCGCTGCCTGAGCCCCGCACCCAGAACCACCCAGGCCCGAAAAGCCCCGGTCGCCGCCTGAGCCCCGAAAAGCCCCCTGAGCCCCGAGCTCTCCCGCCCCGGCTAGCGGACTACTCCCACTCGATGGTGCCCGGAGGCTTGCTCGTCACGTCGAGCACCACCCGGTTGACCTCCCGAACCTCGTTGGTGATCCGGGTCGAGATGCGCGAGAGCACGTCGTAAGGCACCCGCGCCCAGTCGGCCGTCATCGCGTCCTCGGACGTCACCGGTCGCAGCACCACCGGGTGCCCGTACGTGCGCCCGTCCCCCTGCACCCCCACCGACCGCACGTCGGCCAGCAGCACCACGGGGCACTGCCAGATCTGCCGGTCGAGGCCGGCCCGGGACAGCTCCTCGCGGGCGATCGCGTCGGCCTCGCGCAGCAGGTCCAGGCGCTCGCGGGTGACCTCGCCCACGATGCGGATCCCGAGGCCGGGGCCCGGGAAGGGCTGGCGCCAGACCATGGCGGACGGGAGCCCCAGCTCCTCGCCGGCCCGGCGCACCTCGTCCTTGAAGAGCGCGCGCAGCGGCTCGACCAGCTTGAACTGGAGGTCGTCGGGCAGGCCGCCGACATTGTGGTGGGACTTGATGTTGGCGGTGCCGGTGCCGCCGCCCGACTCCACCACGTCGGGGTAGAGCGTGCCCTGGACCAGGAACTCCACCGGCCCGTCGGCCATGATGGCGCGCTGCTCGTCCTCGAAGACGCGGATGAACTCGCGGCCGATGATCTTCCGCTTCTCCTCCGGGTCGGAGACGCCCTCCAGCGCCTTCAGGAAGCGGTCGGCGGCGTCCACCACGCGCAGCTTCACGCCCGTGACGGCCACGAAGTCGCGCTCCACCTGCTCGGCCTCGCCCTTGCGCAGCAGGCCGTGGTCGACGAAGACGCAGGTCAACCGGTCGCCGATGGCGCGCTGGACGATCGCGGCGGCCACCGCGGAGTCGACACCGCCGGACAGGGCGCAGATCGCGCGGCCGTCGCCGACCTGGCGGCGCACGGCGTCGATGGAGTCTTCGACGATGTTGAGCATGGTCCACGACGGGCGGCAGCCGGCGGCGTCGAGGAAGTGCTTGAGGACCACCTGGCCGTGCTCGGAGTGGAGCACCTCCGGGTGGAACTGCACGCCGTAGAGGCCGCGTTCAGGGTGCTCGAAGGCGGCGACCGGGGTCTCGCTCGTCGAGGCGGTCACCGTGAAGCCCTCGGGGGCGGCGGCGACGCTGTCACCGTGTGACATCCAGACCGTCTGGGCGTCCGGCAGCCCGGCGAAGATCACACCCTCGTCGAGCACGTCCAGCGCGGTGCCGCCGTACTCGGCCACGCCCGTGCGGGCCACCTCGCCGCCCAGCGCCTGCGCCATGGCCTGGAAGCCGTAGCAGATGCCGAACGTGGGCACACCCGTCTCGAACAGCCCGTGCGGCACCGGCGGAGCGCCTTCGGCATAGACCGAGGAAGGGCCGCCGGACAGGATGATCGCCTTGGGGTTCTTGGCCATCATCTCCTCGACCGGCATGGTCGAAGGCACGATCTCGGAATAGACGTGGCACTCGCGCACACGCCTGGCGATGAGCTGCGCGTACTGTGCGCCGAAGTCGACCACCAGCACTGTGTCGAATTCAGACACCGTGAGAACCCCCCAAAGGCGAAATGCGGTGACTACAGTCTATCGGCCTTGTGCATTACGCCTGGCCTGCCACCGGCACTCGTGCTAACACAGAACAATGGATCTTGTCTGGCCGGTGACCGCGTGGGCCCTGTGGGCCGCCACGCTGGCCGCCGCCTTCAAGGTGTCCAGCCGCGACCGCCCGCGACGGGCGCCGCGACACGAGACGCCACCGGCCGTGGTCGAGCTGTTACGCGGCATGCGGGCCCAGGAGGTGTTCCACTCGGCGCTGTTCGAGCTGGCCGGGCGCGGGTGGCTGACGATCGAGGACGATCGTCTCTCGCTGGCGCCCCTGAGGCAGGAGCCGCTCCTCCCGTACGAGCGATGGGTCCTGGAACGGGTGGCCGCCCGCCTGGCGGGCCGGCCGTACGCGCCCGTGATGGCGGTCATGCCCGAAGGGGCCGAGCTGGACGGCGGCCTGGTCCCGCTGGCCCGGCAGACCGCGATCGACCTGGGCCTGGCGCGGCGGCGCTGGCCGACCATGATCGTTCCGGTGCTCCTGGCCGCCGGGCTGTTCATCCCCTGGTACGCCACCATCTCCGCGGCCGGGCTGTCATGGCCGGGGATGATCGCGACGATGGTGTCGTTCGTGGCCGGGGTGGGGCTGCTCATGGCGGGGCGGGGGTTCCTGCTGACCCCGGCCGGGCGGGAGATCGCCGGGCCGGACGCCGAGCCGACGGATCCCGGGCAGGAGTGGATCTTCACGGGCAGCGGCTGGCACGGCGACGAGATCGAGCCGCCCGGGTCAGCCGCGTCCGGCCCCAAGCGGCAGGAGGTCTCCGGTTACGTCGTCAAGCACTGGGCCGTCGCCGACCCGGATCACGAGACGACGAGCGGCAGGTGCGCCTACTACGTGGCCGTGCACGACGGCAGCTCGGAGAAGGCCAGGTCGTTCCTGGTCACGCAGGGCCTCTACCAGGACGTGCTGCCCGGCGACCACGTCCGGCTGCTGGTCAGGCCGCACAGCGGCACGGTGGTGCGGGTGCTGGCGCACGAACGTCACTGGTAGGGCGGCAGGTTCCCGGTGAGCAGGGTCTCGGTCTGCAGGCGCAGCCGGGCGGCGTACCGGGGATCGGTCAGCACCAGGAACCGCTCCTCGCGGATGGCCGCCACGACCAGGCCGGCCACCTCGGCCGGCTCGATGCCGCGCTCGGCCGCCCGGCCGACCCATTCCCGCGCGTCCGCCTCGTCCTGGGTGGGGGTGGCGACCAGACCGGCCGGGCGTACGCGCTCGGAGTCGGCGATGCGGGTCCTGACCGCGCCGGGGCAGAGCGCGGTCACCCGAAGTTTGGCGCCCGTGGCGGCCAGGTCTTCGGCGAGGGCCTGGGACGCGGCCATGGCGGCGTACTTGGTGACCGCGTACCCGCCCGATCCCGGCGTGGTGAACAGCCCGGCCACCGACACCGTGTTGACGATGTGCCCCTCGGTGTCCTGCTCGATCATGCGCGGGACGAACTCGTGGATGCCGTGGAGCACGCCCCACAGGTTCACACCCAGCAGCCAGGCGAAGTCCTCCTCGCCGCGGGTCCACATGCGGCCGCCCTGGAAGACGCCGGCGTTGTTGCAGAGGACGTGCACGGCGCCGAGCTCGCCGAAGCAGCGGTTGGCCAGGTGCCGTACGGCCGCCGCGTCGGAGACGTCGGTGACCTGCGTGAGCACCTTGCCGTCGCCTGCCTGGTAGGCCGTCTCGGCGAGGCCGCCGGGATCGACGTCGGCGAGCATCAGCGCCATGCCCTCGGCCGCGAACCTGAGCGCCAGCGCCCGCCCGATGCCGCTGGCCGCGCCGGTCACCACGGCGACCTTGCCGGAGAGCTCCCGCACAGGATCATCCTCCCCTCGCTCGCGACCGACGCTACCTCCTCCCTTCCTGAGAAGGGAGGGGGCGATCTAGAGGATGCGGTCGATCAGGCCCAGGGGCGGCGAGCCGAGGTCGAACAGGGCCTTGTGGTAGCGCTGCAGGCTGAAGTCCGCGCCCCACTCCGCCCGCGCCCGCTCCCGCAGGTCGAGGATGAGCAGCTTGCCCCAGGTGTAACGCCCGTACGTCGGGTCGAACGTCGCCCGCCTGGCCTCCGAGAGCGCGGCCGGCCCGGCCAGGTGCGTGTCGGACTCGAAGCGCCTGGCGCCCTCCTCGACCGTCATCTGCCCGGTGTGCACGCCGATCGCGCAGGCCAGCCGGGTGACGCGGAGCAGCGCCTCCACCCAGACGCCGATCTCGAACCGCGGGTCGTCCGGCTCGAAGCCCTCCTCCACGCACAGTTCCTCGGCGTAGTGCGCCCACCCCTCGATGAACGCGAGGGACTGCAGGAGCCGGCGCACGTCCGACTTGGCCCGCCGCAGCGCGCGGGCGTGCGAGAAGTGCCCGGGCGCGACCTCGTGCACGTTGATCGCCGGCAGCGTCGCGTTGCTGAAGACCTCCAGCCACTCCTCCTGGTCCTGCTCCGGCCAGGACGGGTCCGGCGGCGTGATGTAGTACCAGGACGGGCCCTCGGGCTCGCCGGGCGAGTTCCACGCCATCATGGCCATCGCCCAGCGCCGCGACTCGGGCGCCAGCCCCACCAGGCACTCGCCGTCGTGGTAGGGCACGAGGTCCTTCTCGCGGGTGAACGCGATGGCCTTCTCGGTGCCGATCCGCGCCGCCTCGATGACCCCGTCGGGGTCGGGATGGTCCTTGACCAGCTCCCGTACGACGTCCAGCGGCGCCCGGTCCCGCTCCCCCAGCTTGGCGCAGGACTCGGCGAGCAGGCCCATCAGCCGGTCCCGCTCGGCGTCGGCGCGCTCGGCGAGCCTGCCCAGGTCGACGGGCAGCCCTTCGGCCGTGCCCATGAGCCTGGCCAGCGCCTCGCCGCCGAGCGCCGCGTCGGGGTCGCCCTCTGCCGCGGCCCGCTCGACGTGGGCCACGAGCAGGCTGTGCGCCTTGAGCGCGGCCTCGTCGGTGACCCCGGCGGACAGTCCCCTGGTCGCGGCGAGCAGGGACTGCGCGACGGGGGCCGGGACCTGGTCGAGCGAGGCGAGCGCCTGGTCCACCGCCTCGGGCCAGAGCGCGAGGTGGGCCGCCTTGGCCGCCTCGCGCTCCTCCTCGGGGGCGTAGTCGCGGTCGTAGCAGGCGAGGTCGAGGTTCGAGAGATGGATCAGCGGGTTCTTGCGATGCAGCTCCAGCTCGCCGAACTGAGTGCGCAGGCTCTCCTCGAACACCTGTAGGTGCTCGGCGTCATGCGCGTCCGCGGGCAGCGGCCCCTCGCCGAGTCGCGCCAGACCGGACCGCACGCCCGCGGGCGAGAGGTCCTGGATCCGGCCGTCGTACTCGTGCCTGCCGCCGCCCTCGCGAGCCTCGGCCACGAACAGGTCGGTGATGGCTCGCAGCCTGGCGTCAAGTTCTGTCATGCGGCCGACGCTAGCGCACACCTTTCGCCCTGTTTTATACAAGTGCGTAGCGGTCGGCCGTAATGTGAGAATGATTCTCATGGCCCTCCGGATCACGACGCTCGCGGAGCGTCCCGAGTTCGCGTCGTCGCTGTTCGAGATGGACCATACGTGGCACGATTTCGTGCTCGAGGACCCGATGGCGGACCTGTTCTATCCGTTCGCCACCACGACCTACGCCGACTACATGCTGGTGGCCGACTCCGACGAGGAGCCGGGACGGCTGGCGGCGCGGGCGTGCATGATCCCGTTCCTCTCCGGGGGCTCCGAACTGCCGGACGACGGGTGGGACGGCGTGATCAGGTACGGCTGGCTGGCCCGCGAGCGCGGCGAGCGGCCCGACAGCATCTCCGCCCTGGAGATCTCCGTCCGCCGCGACCTCCAGGGGACGGGGCTCTCCTACCTGATGCTCGCGGCCATGCGCGAGCGCGCCGCCGGCCTCGGCTACCGCGAGCTGGTGGCGCCCGTCAGGCCCAACCGGAAGCACCTCGAACCGCGCACCCCCATGGCCGAGTACGCCTTCAGGACCCGCGCCGACGGCCTGCCCCATGACGCCTGGTTACGGGTGCACGTGCGGGTGGGCGGGAAGATCGTCAAGGTGGCGCCGCGCTCGATGGTCGTCTCGGGCACGCTGGCGGAGTGGCGGCGGTGGACTGACCTGCCGTTCGACCGTCCTGGCCCGGTGGAGGTGCCCGGCGCGCTCACCCTGGTGCACTGCGACGTGGAGCAGGACCACGCCGTGTACGTCGAGCCGAACGTCTGGGTCAGCCACCCCCTGGCCTGAGCGCGACCCGGCGCCGCAGCTCATCGGCGAACTGCCCGGCGTCCAGCCCCTTCGCGGTGGCCCACGCGTCATCGTGGCAGGTCGCCAGATGCCGGTCGGAGGCGTCTCCGACCAGCGACACCACGGTGCCGGTCTCGCCCCTGGCCCGCATGCGCTCGACCAGCTCCAGCGCCGCCCAGAGCGCCGTGCCCGACGAGCCGCCCACCGCGAGCCCCGTGACCGCCCTGAGGTGCCGGGCCGCCGCCACGCTCGCCGCGTCGGGCACCGGGATGACGAGGTCGACGAGATCGGGCCGGAACCCCGGCTCGACGCGGGGCCGCCCGATGCCCTCGATCCGCGACGGCATCCCGGTCGCGTAGTCGGACACGTCGAGCGTCCAACCCGGGAAATATGCCGAATTATCGGGATCGGCCACCGCGACCCGGCAGGGCACGTCGTGCTCGCGTACCCACCGCCCGAGCGTGGCGGAGGTGGCACCCGTGCCCGCGCCCGTCACCACCCAGTCGGGCCGCACCTGGGCGAACAGCTCCTCCCCCAGGTCGTGCTCGGCCGCCCGGCCGAACTGGTCGAGGAAATGGCCCGGGATCCCGCGCGCCGCGTCGTAGATCGCCAGTGGCGGCGTCACGAACCTGCACTCCCCGCCCAGCGCCTCCACCGCCCTGGCCCGCGCCTGGCTGCGCTCGCCCGGCATGACCACGATGTACGGCAGCCCGAGCCGCCTGGCGAACCAGGCCTGCGCGACGGCCGCGTTGCCGCCCGTGGCCTCCACCACGGTCGTGCCCTCGCCGACCAGCCCGTCGAGGACGGCCCGCCGGAACAGCGCCCTGGCGTGCCGGTGCCGCAGGCTCCCGGTCGGGTGCGCGGACTCGTCCTTCAGCAGCAACCTGATCCCGGGCGCCTGGACCGGGAAGTCGATCAGCGGGGTGGGCTCCCCCGCCGCCAGCACGTCGAGGGCCCGCGCGTTCCAGCTCACGGCTCCACCCTGCCAGGCCGGGGCGGGCCGGGCGGCGCCGTTCGCCACAAGCCGACCGATCCGGCGGGCGGCGGGCGGATGCGGGTGCCGCGCTCAGGGGATCTCGGTGGTTTCGCCCGGAGCGAGCAGCCGGAGCCGGTCGCCGAACCCGGCGAACGCCTTCTCCACGGTGTCCCGCCCCTGCGTGAAATGCGCCCAGTGCTCGAAGTGCAGCGGCACCACGTGCCTGGCCCCCAGGATCTCGGCCGCCGTCACGGCGTCGTCGCTGGTCAGCGTCAGGTAGCCGTCGACCAGCGGCGTGCGCGCCCCGCCCGCGAACAGCAGCGCCACGTCCACGGAGCCGAACCGCCCGGCGATCTCCCGTACGACCTCCAGCGAGGCGTTGTCCCCGCTCACGTAGACGGTCGGCAGCCCGTCGCCGCTGAGCACGAACCCGGTCACCTCGCCCACCAGGTGCTCGGTCCCGTCGGGCCCGTGCTGGGCGGGGACGCCGGTCACCCGCAGCCCGTCGCCCACCGTGACGGACGTCCAGTTGGGCAGCGCCCGCACGGAGGATCCCAGCCGCCCGGCCGCCGACCCGGTGGAGAGCACCAGCGGAACGGACGCCAGGTAGTCCCGCCCGGCCCTGTCGAGGTTGTCCGGGTGCTGGTCGTGGGAGAGCAGCACCGCGTCCACGGCCCCGAGCTCGGCCGCGCCGGAGGCGGGCCCCGCGGTCTTCGTGAGCGTCCTGTTCCCGATCGGGTAGTCGCCGGGCGCGTCGAACGTGGGGTCGGTCAGCAGGCGCACCCCGCCGATCTCCAGGACCGCCGTCGGCCCTCCGAGGTAACGAATCTCCATGGATGTCAACGACACCGGCCCAGGACGGCTTATTCCACGACGAGCCCGTTGATGATCCGCACGGTCGACCGGTGGCAGAGCGCGCGGAAGTCGGCCTCGGCCATCCCGATCCGCCCGCTCAGGTACTGCTGGACCAGCCCCTGCGCGCTCGACGTGATCGTCATCGCCGTCTCCAGGGGATCGTCCTCGCGCAGCCGCCCGGTACGCATGCCCTCCTCCACGAGCTCGGCGACGACGCTGAACGGCGGCCCCTGCCCGTCGCGGAAGTCCTCCGGGAAGCGCCGCGCCCCCGCCCAGGCGTCCAGGATCAGGAACCGGTACAAATGCGGGCTCCCGAGCGCGAAGTCGAGGAAGTCGTCCAGCGCGGCCATGCACCGCTCGTCCCACGTCCCCGAAGGAGAGCGCTGCCGCCATGACTCGGCCAGCTCGCGGGCGCTGCGGTCGGCGACCGCGCGCAGCAGGGCGTCCCGGTTGGGGTAGTGGCGGTAGATGGCCATGGCGGTGATGCCCACGGCGTCGCCCACGCGCCGCATGCTGACCGCGTCGGCGCCGTCCTCCAGGAGGATCCGCCGCGCGACGGCCACGATGCGCCCGGCCGTGCCCTGATCGTTCACGTTTACAGCGTAGACGTCACTTCAAGCGCAGCCGCCGCATCGTCTTGAGCGTGGTGGCCAGGGTGGCGGCCCACTTCTCGTACGGCAGCCCGAACGGCGGCTCGAACCCCAGCCAGCCCGCCTGCGAGGCCACGGTCTTGGACTCGGTGTAGCGCAGCAGGCCCTCAGAACCGTGCCGGCGGCCCAGCCCGGACGCCTTCATGCCGCCCATGGGGGCGTCGTAGGAGGCGTAGGCCGAGGCGTACCCCTCGTTGATGTTGACCGTGCCGGCCTTGACGCGGGCTGCGAGCGCGCGGCCGCGCGGGAGGCTGGAGGTCCAGATGGAGGCGTTCAGGCCGTAGATGGTGTCGTTGGCCAGCTCGACCACCTCGTCCTCGGAGGTGAACGGGTAGAGCGCGACCACCGGCCCGAAGGTCTCGTTGCGGCACAGCTCCATGTCCTCGGCGACGCCGGTGAGCACGGTCGGCTCGTAGAACAGCGGGCCCAGGTCGGGCCTGGCCCTGCCGCCGGTCAGCAGCCTCGCGCCCTTGGCCAGGGCGTCGTCCACGTGCGCGCTGACCGTGTCGAGCTGGCGCCGCGAGGTGAGCGAGCCCATCTGCACCGACCAGTCGTGGCCCGCGCCCAGCTTCATGCCCCGGACCTGCTCGACGAAGCGCTCGGCGAAGGCGTCGAACACGGACGCGTGCACGTACAGGCGCTCGATCGACAGGCAGAGCTGCCCGGCGTTCGTGAAGCAGGCCCGGATGGCCCCCTGGACGGCCACGTCGAGGTCGGCGTCGTCGAGCACCACCATCGGGTTCTTGCCGCCGAGCTCCAGCGAGCAGCCGATGAGCCGCTTGGCCGCCTCCTCGGCGATCTTCCTGCCGCCGCGCGTCGATCCCGTGAACGCCACGTAGTCGGCGTCGTCCAGCAGCGCGTCGCCGATCTCGGCCGGCTCGCCGAGCACGACCTGCCAGATCTCGCGCGGCATGCCCAGCTCGGCCAGCAGGTCGATGGTCCACAGCGTGGACTGGGCGGTCTGCGTGTCCGGCTTGTGCACGATCGCGTTGCCGGCCAGCAGCGCGGGCACCGCGTCGGTGACGCCCAGCGCGAGCGGGTAGTTCCACGGGGAGATCAGCGCGACCACGCCCTTGGGCCGGCGCAGCTCCACGACGCGGGTGGCGCCGGGGAAGACGCCCTTGCGGGCGCGCGGCGCGAGCAGGCCGGGCGCCCGGCGGGCGTAGTGGAGAGCGCAGCCCGCGACGTCGAGCACCTCCTCGAAGGCGTGCTTGCGGGCCTTGCCCGTCTCGTCCTGGACGATGTCGAGGATCTCGGCGCGCCGGTCGAGGATCGCGTCGTGCAGCCGCAGGAACGGTCTCGCCCGCTCCGCCACGGGTCTGCGCGCCCACTCGTCCTGGGCGGCCCTGGCCTTCTCGTACGCCCTGCGGACGTCGCCGACGTCCGAGACGGGCAGCTCAGCAAGGGTTTCGCCGGTGAAGGGGGCGATGATGTGCCGTGTCCTACCGCTGGACGTCACGTGCATGCCAGAAGGATATTCCGCCCGGCTACCCACGGGTAGTTTTTGCGGATTCGCGCCGTAGCGACAGAATCCCTACATGGCAACCTTCGCTCCGCTACGCCCCGGAGATCCACAGCGGCTGGGGGGCCTGGATCTCCTCGGCCGGCTCGGTGAGGGCGGTCAGGGCGTCGTCTACCTCGCCCAAGGCCACAATGACTCCCGCGTGGCCGTCAAATGGCTGCGCCCCGACCTGTCGGGCGACCAGGTGAGCGCCGAGAGGTTCATGCGCGAGGTCCAGGTGGCCCAGCAGGTGGCGCCGTTCTGCACCGCCGCCGTCCTCGGCACCGGGATGGAGGAGGATCGGCCGTACATCGTCAGCGAGTTCATCGAGGGGCCCTCGTTGCACCGGGTCGTGCAGGAGGACGGGCCGCGCACGGGCACCGTCCTGCACCGCCTGGCCATCGGCACCGCCACCGCGCTGGCCGCCATCCACCAGGCCGGCATCGTCCACCGTGACTTCAAGCCGGCCAACGTGATCATCGGCGCCGACGGGCCCCGGGTGATCGACTTCGGCATCGCCAGGGCGCTGAACGCCACCTCCACGATCAGCAGCATGGTCGTGGGCACGCCGGCGTACATGTCGCCCGAGCAGATCATGGGGCACACGGTCGGCCCGGCGGCCGACATGTTCTCGTGGGCGAGCGCGATGGTCTTCGCCGCCTCCGGGCAGGCGCCGTTCGGCAGCGACACGATGCCCGCGGTGATCAACCGCGTCCTCAACCAGCATCCCGACCTGGGCATGCTCGACGGGCAGCTGCGTGACGTGGTGGCCGCGTGCCTGTCCAAGGACCCGGCGCAGCGGCCGACGGCCGAGCAGGTCATCATGCAGCTGCTGCGGCACCCGGCGCCGGGTGCCACGCCCGTCTCCGGGCCGCAGCCCGCGCCCGGCTCCGGCTTCCTCGCGCAGGCCGCCGCCGAGGCAGCCCCCGCGCCGCCGTCGCCCTTCGCGTCGCCGTCAGGGCCGCCGGGCCCGCACCCGGGCCCGCACTCCGGTCCACACTCCGGGCCGCCGTCGGGGCCCATGTCCGGTCCCCTGCCAGGGCCGCCGCCAGGGCCCGCGTCGGGTCCGCACTCGGCCCCGCACCCGGTCCCGCCGTCGGGCCCCGTCCCGTACGGGCCCGGCGGGCACTCCGGCCCGATCCCGCACACCGGCTCCGTCGCCCCGTCCCCCCAGCCGCCGTGGCAGCCTCCCGGAGGCTACGGCCAGCCCACGCACCCGAGCTGGGGCGAGCAGCGGCCGAGGAAGAGCAGGGCGCCGCTGGTCGCCGGCATCACGGTGGCGGTCGCGCTGCTGATCCTCGCCGGCGTGGTCGTCTACATCCAGGCCGACAAGTCGTCGACGCTGGCCGGCCCGGCCAAAACCCCGGCGACGACCTCGACGAGGAGCAGGACGACCACCAGCCCGGCCCCCACCGAGCAGGCCGTGCCGAGGCCGGGCGTGAAGAAGACGCTCCCCGGCGCGAACATCTCCCTCTACGAGGACCCGGGCGACGCGATCGTGCTGACCTCCTACGAGATCTACGACAAGAAGAAGGACGACTGGATCGACTACGCCAGGGGGTCGCTGCGCGGCTCGTTCACGAAGTACGCCGCCAACTGGGAGTCGATGGTCTCCCCTGACGGGCGCTACCTCGCCGAAAGGGGCAGGAGCTACAGCTCCGACGACTTCGACTTCATCGTCCTCACCGACCGGCAGAGCGGCGACCGTTCGACGATCAAGACCGTCAAGGAGCCGCTGATCAGCAGCATCAGGGCGTGGTCGAGGGACGGCTCGAAGATCCTGCTCAACACCGAGCGCAAGGTCGGGAGCAAGTGGCTCTACCTGGGCTTCGTCATGGTGGACGTGGCCGCCAAGAAGGCCACCCAGGTCGACGTCAGCGACACCTCCGTACGCCAGACGGCTTTCGGGTTCGACGGCACCGAGGACGGCGCGGTGAACGTCTACGGCGACGAGAAGAACCGCAGCCTGCGCTTCTTCAACGCCCTGGGCAAGGCCACGAGCTCGGCGAGCGAGATCGGCACGCTGTCCGCCGGCACGCAGGACCTCTTCTCGCCCTCGGGCAAGACGTTCGTCACCAACTGCCCCAACGGCGGAGACGGCGACCACTGCATCTGGGACACCAGGTCGGGCGAGCGCCTGCGTAAGTTCTCCTCCCAGTGCGACAAGGTCCTCGGCTTCTACGACGAGAGCCATCTCTACTGCTGGGAGCAGGACAACGGCGCCGACGACGAGGTCCAGGTGGTCGACTTCACCGGGAAACTCGTGCGCAAGCTGCTCTCGGTGCCCGACGAGATCGATTTCAGCCCGGTCTTCACCGTCAACCCGAACAAGGGCTCCTGAACCATCCGCCCGGAGCAGCCGTCATGAGGGCATGAAGACGCTGATCCGCACGGCCGCGACCGTCGCGGCGCTGGCGACCGCCGCGGTCGCCTGCACCTCCACGACCGCGGGCGCGCCGCCGAAGCCCAGGATGAGCTCGCTCGGCGCGATCCGCCTGGTGGCCTACACCGGCTGCGACGACCTGCTGTCCGGGCTGCGCGAGCACGCCGCCCAGCGCGTCACCCCGTGGGGGTTCGACAACGTGCTGCCCTTCGCCGCCGTGGAGGACTCCGCCCGCTCGGTCACCGCGAACGCCAAGACGAGCACCCCCGAGCACTCCACGACGAACGTGCACGAGACCGGCGTGGACGAGCCCGACGTGGTCAAGACGGACGGCGACCGGGTCATCACCGTCAAGGACGGCGTCCTGCGGATCATCGACACCGCCACCAGGAAGGTCACCGGCTCGCTCAAGCTGACGGAGGGCGAGAACGGGCCCGGCGTGCCCGCCGACCTGCTCGTCTCGGGCGACCGCGCGCTGGTGCTGATGCGCGGCGGCGACATCATGTACAAGCGGATGGCCGGCTTCGCCCCGCCCGGCGACACCAGGTACGTGCTGGTCGACCTGTCGGGCAAGCCCAAGGTGCTGAGCACGATCAAGCCGCAGGGCTCGTACGTGGACGCCAGGATGGTCGGCTCCACGGTCAGGCTGGTCACCCGCAGCCAGCCGGACATCGCCTTCCCCGAGTTCAAGGACGACGTCTCCGAGGCCGAGCGCGTCAAGCGCAACCAGGCCGCGGTCCGGCAGGCCCCGGCGGACGCCTGGCTCCCCAAGATCGAGATCACCGACGCGTCCGGCACCGTCAAGAAGGACTCGGTGAAGTGCGAGCGGATCAGCCACCCGGCCGACTACACCGGCACCTCGCTGCTGACCGTGCACACCATCGACCTGGCGCAGGGCGTGACCGCCGCGGGCACCGACCCGATCAGCCTGGCGGCCGACGGCGACATCGTGTACGGCACCGGCAGCAGCCTCTACGTGGCCAGCAACCCGCGCTGGTGGATGCCGGTGGTGATCAGCGAACCGGCGGTGGAGACCCCGACGACCGCACCGTCCTCCGGGGACGCCGCCCCGGCCGTGGAGCCCACGCCCACGAGCCCTCCGGTGCCGGACACCCCGACGCCCAGCCCGGAGCCGACGATCCCGCCCGAGGAGACCGAGGTCCACCGGTTCGACATCGGCTCGCCGGGCGCGCCCGCCTACGTGGCCTCGGGCAAGGTCCCGGGCCGGCTGCTGAACCAGTACTCGCTGTCGGAGTACGACGGCCACCTGCGCGTCGCCACCACGCTCACCTCCCCGGACGGCAAGAACAGCTCCAGCGCCGTGTACGTGCTCAAGGCCGACACCATGGCCAAGACCGGCGAGGTCGGCGGCCTCGGCGAGGGCGAGCGGATCTACTCGGTCAGGTTCATCGGCCCGGTCGGCTACTGCGTCACGTTCAAGCAGGTCGACCCGCTCTACACGCTCGACCTGCGCGACGCGGCGGCGCCCAAGGTGACGGGCGAGCTGAAGATCACCGGCTACTCCGCGTACCTGCACCCCGGCGCCGAGGGCCGGCTGATCGGCATCGGCCAGGAGGCCAGCGAGAAGGGCAGGACGCTGGGCACGCAGGTCTCGCTGTTCGACGTGAGCGATCCGGCCGGCCCGCGCAGGCTGTCGCAGCTGTTCCAGAAGGACTCGGGCTCGGCGGCCGAGTGGGACCCGCACGCGTTCCTGTACTGGCCCAAGACCGGCCTGGCGGTGATCCCGCTGACCCAGCAGAGCGAGTCGGGCGGGCTCGTCCTGAAGATCGACGACTCGGGCGTGACGAAGCTGGGCATGATCAAGCACCCGGCCAAGGACGAGTACCAGGCCGGGATCGAGCGGGCGCTGGTCATCGGCGACTCGATCTGGACGCTCTCGTACGACGGCATGCAGGTCAACGACGCCGCCACGCTGGCGCAACAGGCCTGGATCCCGCTCCGCTGAGCACAAAAATCCACCCAAGAAAAGGTGCTGATTTCGTATGAAATTGGCACCTTTTTCGATGGACAGGACCCGACAACTGATGAAAACTTTACTAACCATGTAATGTCGGACTCAGTGGATTTGTCATGACATGGGTCTCCTGGGTCCGCGACACAGGAAGGGCTCACGCCGATGCGAACACGCACCCCCCTGCTCGCATTGCTCGTCAGCGCCGTGGCGTTAGCCATGGCGCCGCCGCCCGCCTCCGCCGCCACGCAGGACGCGCAGGCCGCGGACGGGACGTACATCGTCGAACTCAAGCCGACCATGCGGGCGGCGCCCCGCAGCGCGGCCCAGGACCAGGTGTCCCAGGCCGGCGGCCAGCTCGTCGGCGTCTACGAGCACGCGTTCAAGGGCTACACCGCCCGCCTGAGCGCGAGCGCGGCCGAGCAGCTCAAGCGGAACCCGAACGTCCTCAGCGTCGAGCCCGACGCCGAGGTGACCGCCTTCGCGCAGACCACGCCCACCGGCGTACGGCGCATCTTCGGCCCCAGCAACCCGAACCTCGACATCGACGGCACCGATGACGTGCGCATCGACACGGACGTCGCCGTCATCGACACCGGCGTCGACTACACCCACCCCGACCTGAACGTGGTCGCCCGCGCCAACTGCGTGTCCGGCGTCTGCACGAACAACGCCGGCGTCGACGACAACGGCCACGGCTCGCACGTCGCGGGCATCGTCGGCGCGATCGACAACTCCGTCGGCTCGGTCGGCGTCGCCCCCGGCGCCCGCATCCACGCCGTGAAGGTGCTCAACTCCGCCGGCTCCGGCACCCTGGCCGGGATCGCCGCCGGCATCGACTGGGTGGTGGCCCGCGCCTCCACCATCGAGGTCATCAACCTGAGCCTGGGCTGCAACGGCTGCACGAGCAGCGCGATCACCAACGCGATCACCAGGGCCGTCAACGCCGGCATCGTGGTCGTGGTGGCCGCGGGCAACAACCACGCGAACACGTCCTCGTTCTTCCCCGCCAACCACCCCGACGTGGTCACCGTCTCGGCGCTGACCGACAACGACGGCCTGGCCGGCGGCGCGGGCGGCAGCACGCTCTCGTGCCGCAGCGAGACCGACCAGGACGACACCTCGGCGTTCTACTCCAACTTCGGCGCCACCGTCGAGATCACCGCACCCGGCACCTGCATCTACTCGACGTGGATGAACGGCGGCTACAACACGATCAGCGGCACCTCGATGGCCAGCCCCCACGTGGCGGGCGCGGCCGGCATCCTCACCGCGGGCGCCCGCAAGCCGACGACCAGGGCGGGCTCGCTGGCCGTACGGACCAAGCTGATCTCCACCGGTAACTCCAACTGGACCGACGACTCCGGCGACGGCGTCAAGGAGCCCCTGCTCGACGTGCACGACGCCACGCAGTACTGACAAACCATCCTGGATAGGGGCGGTGCGCGGATCCCGCAGCGCCGCGTGCCGCCCCCTCCCCCTTACGACTCGGCCAGCTCGCGGGCGATGTCCAGGTGGCCGGCGTGGCGCATGTACTCCTCCAGGACGTGGAACATGATCCACGCCAGCGTCGGCGGCTCCTCGGGCGGCTGGAACCGGCCGATCCGCGAGGCCACGTCGGACAGGCCCGCCCCCGCCACCGCCCGCCTGGACCGCTCGCACTGCGCCAGGTAGAAGTCCTTGATCTCCTCGAACGACTCGGCCGCGACGAGCATGTCATCCTCGTCGCGGTCGCTCCACGGGTCCTCGACCTGCTCGCCCGCGAAGTCCCAGACGAACCAGCGCCGCTCCATGTACGCCAGGTGCTTGAGCATCGACACGGGCGTCCACCCCGACGGCACCCGGCTCACCTCGGGTTCGGGGAACCCGTCCAGCTTGCGCAGGATCTCCTCGCGATAGTGGTCGAGGTAGCCCTCCAGCAGCGCGCGGGGGTCGGAAAGCTGGTTGGACGGCTCGCTCATGAGGGCTGCTCCGGGGCGACGACGGGGACGATCTCCGGCGCGCCGAGCCTGATCGCGTCGGCCTCCTGGTCGGAGACCTGCTCCTGCGAGCGGCGCTCCGCCTCGACACGCTTCGTGTAGTATTCCACCTCCCTTTTCACCTGCTCGCTGTCCCAGCCGAGCGGCCCCGCCATCAGCTCGGCGGCCTCCTGCGCCACGGCCAGGCCCCGGTGGAAGGTCTCGATCGAGATGCGCGTACGCCGGGTCAGCACGTCGTTGAGATGCCTGGCCCCCTCGTGGGTGGCGGCGTAGACGATCTCGGCGCGCAGATAGTCGTCGGCTCCCGACAGCGGCCTGCCCAGCGACGGCTCGTGCTCGATCAGCTCCAGCACCTCGTCGATCATCGAGCCGTAGCGCTGCAGCAGGTGCTCGATCCTGGCCACGTGCAGCCCGGAGGTGAGGGCGATGCGGTGTCTGGAGTTCCACAGCGCCTGGAATCCCTCGGCGCCCGCGAGCGGGATGCGGTCGGTGCACGAGCGCGGCACCCGCTGGTCGAGCCCGTGCGCCACGGCGTCCACCGCGTCCTTGGCCATGACCCGGTAGGTCGTGTACTTCCCGCCCGCGATCATGACCAGGCCCGGCACCGGGTGCGCCACCACGTGCTCCCTGGAGAGCTTGGAGGTCTCCTCCGACTCGCCCGACAGCAGCGGGCGCAGCCCCGCGTAGACGCCTTCGACGTCGTCGTGGTTCAGGGGCACGGACAGGACGGAGTTGACGTGGTCGAGCAGGTAGTCGATGTCCGCGCGGGAGGCGGCGGGGTGGCTCTTGTCGAGCGTCCACTCGGTGTCGGTGGTGCCGATGATCCAGTGGCGGCCCCAGGGGATCACGAAGAGCACGGACTTCTCCGTGCGCAGGATGATCCCGGTCAGCGAGTGGATCCGGTCCCGCGGGACCACGAGGTGGATGCCCTTGGACGCGCGTACGTGGATCTGGCCCCGGCCTCCGACCAGCTCCTGGATGTCGTCGGTCCAGACGCCGGTGGCGTTCACCACCTGCTGGGCGCGTACGTCCAGCTCGTCGCCCAGCTCCAGGTCGCGCACGCGTACGCCGGTGACCCGCTCGCCCTCCCGCAGGAACCCCAGCACCTGCGCCCGCGGCGCGATCTGCGCGCCGTAGGTGGCGGCGGTGCGCAGCAGGCTCACCACGTAGCGGGCGTCGTCCATCTGCGCGTCCCAGTACTGGACGGCGCCCGTGAGGGCGGACTTCTTGAGCGCCGGGGCCAGCCGCAGCGCCCGCGACCTGGACAGATGCCGGTGGCCCGGCACCCCGCGGGTGGTCCCGGCCGCGGCGCCGAGCATGTCGTAGAGCGCCACGCCCGCGCCGACGTAGACCCGCTCCCACACGTAGTGGGTCAGCGGGAAGAGGAACGGCACCGGCTTGACCAGGTGCGGGGCGATCCGCTGCAGCAGCAGCGCCCGCTCCCGCAGGGCCTCGCGCACCAGCTCGAAGTTGAGCTGTTCCAGGTATCGCAGGCCCCCGTGGATGAGCTTCGAGGAGCGCGAGGAGGTGCCGGAGGCGAAGTCCCTGGCCTCCACCAGTGCCACGTCGAGCCCCCTGGTCGCGGCGTCGAGCGCGATCCCGGCGCCCACGATGCCGCCGCCGACCACGACCACGTCGAAGTTCTCCCCGGCCATGCGCTCCAAGGCCGCGGTCCGCTCCGCCGGCCCGAGCTGAGCCACGCACCTTCCCGGCGTCATATCTCCCCCTGATACGGCTTTGTCGCCTGCGCCTCGATACCTACCCTCAGGGCGGTCACGCTGTAACGCGGCGGGCGACGGCGCCGGGGGTCAGGCGCGGATGACCTTCACGCCCGCCTCCGTCAGCTCCGCGGCCAGCGCGTCGGAGAGCTGGGCGTCGGTGACCAGCGTGTCGATCTGCCCGATCGGGCAGATCCGGGAGAAGGCCCGCTTCCCGACCTTGGAGGAGTCGGCCACCACGACCACGTGCGCGGCCCGGCTGATCAGCAGGTGGTTGACGCTCGCCTCCCCCTCGTGGTGGGCCGACGCGCCGAGCTCGACGTCGAGCGCGTCCACCCCGAGGAACGCCACGTCCAGCGTCACCTGCTCCAGCACCCCGGTGGCCAGCGGCCCGATGAGCTCGTACGACTGCTGCCTGGCCACCCCGCCGGTCACCACGATCTTGACGTGCTGGCGGACGGTCAGCTCGGCCGCGATGTTCAGCGCGTTCGTGACGATCGTGAACCCGCTCTCCAGCGTGGACAGCGTGGCGAGCGTGCGCGCCAGCTCCGAGGTGGTCGTGCCGCCGTTGAGCCCCACCACGGCGCCGGGCGTCACCAGCTCGGCCGCCGCCGTCGCGATGCGGTGCTTCTCGTCGGCGTGCCTGGCCGTCTTGTAGCGCAGCGGCAGATCGTAGCTCACGCTCTGCGCGACCGCCCCGCCCCGCGTGCGCATGAGCATCTGCTGCTGGGCCAGCTGGTCGAAGTCCCGCCGGATCGTCGCCGTGGAGACGCCGAGCGCCTGGCTGGCCTCCTCCACCGACAGTCTGCCCTCCTGGGCCACCAGCTCGAGGATGGCGTTCCAGCGGTCGTACCGGGACACAAGGCCTCCTAGGCGATGGGGACAAGGGCAAGCGTGGCACAACCAGCCAGGGCAGGGCCAACAGTGTCCATTAATGCACTTTCCTGGTATAAAACCAGCAGAAACAATCAATCGCCGGGGAGGCAAGTGGTGACCACCCACACCGAGGCCGAGATCGCGTCCCAGCCGTCGTGCTGGCGCCGCGCCATCGCGAGCGTTCCCGCCGACGCGCTGCCGCGCCACGGCGAGCGGGTCGCCGTGGTCGGGTGCGGCACGTCGTGGTTCATCGCGATGGCGTACGCCGCCCTGCGCGAGCGGGCCGGGCACGGCGAGACCGACGCCTTCGCCGCCTCCGAGGCCCCGATCGGGCGCTCGTACGACCGCGTGCTCGCGCTGACCCGCTCCGGCACCACGACCGAGGTGCTGGAGCTGCTGGCCAGGACGACCACGAAGACCACGGCCATCACCGCCGACCCCGACACTCCGATCATGACGGCCGCCGACGAGGTCGTCGTGCTCGACTACGCCGACGAGCAGTCGGTCGTGCAGACCAGGTTCGCGACCACGCAGCTGGCCCTGCTGCGTGCCAGCCTCGGCGAGGACCTCACCAAGGCCGTCGAGGACGCCGAAGCCGCCGTGGCCGCGCCGCTGCCCGACGAGCTGGTGCGGGCCGAGCAGTTCAGCTTCCTCGGCGCCGGCTGGTCGGTCGGCCTGGCGCAGGAGGCGGCGCTGAAGATGCGCGAGGCGTCCCGCTCGTGGACGGAGGCGTACCCGGCGATGGAGTACCGGCACGGCCCGATCAGCATCGCCGCTCCCGGACGCGTGACGTGGATGCTCGGCGCCGCCCCCGAGGGCCTGCGCGCGCAGGTCGAGGAGACCGGCGGGACGTTCTTCGAGACCGCGCTCGACCCCATGGCCGAGCTGATCCGCGCGCAGCGGGTGGCCGTCGCCCGGGCCTTCGCCCAAGGGCTGAACCCGGACGAGCCCATGCACCTCACGCGATCTGTGATCCTTTCTTCATGAGCCTTACTCTTGCCGACGCCAGGATCGTGACCCCCGAGGGGGTCCACGAGGGGTGGCTGACCATCGAAGACGGCCGCATCACGCATGTCGGCCGCGGATCCGCCCCAGGTCAGGGTCTGAGCGTGGGTGGGCGGCACGTCATCCCCGGGTTCGTGGACATCCACAACCACGGGGGCGCGGGCGGCTCGTTCCCGACCGGCGAGCAGGACAAGGCGCGTGAGGCCGTCGAGCTGCACCGCCGCCACGGCACCACCACGACCATGGCCAGCCTGGTCACCGACTCGATCGACGGGCTGACCAGGGCCGTGGCGGCGCTGGCCGAGCTGTGCGAGGAAGGGCTGCTGACCGGCATCCATCTCGAAGGCCCCTACATCGCCAAGGCCCGCTGCGGCGCGCACGACCCGACGCTGCTGCGGGAGCCGTCCCGGCAGGAGCTCTCGGAGCTGCTGAAGGCCGGGCGCGGGCACGTCCGCATGGTGACCGTCGCGGCCGAGCTGCCCGGCGCGCTCGACTTCATCCGCATGGCCGCCGCCGAAGGCGTGATCGCGGCCGTGGGGCACAGCGACGCCGACTACGAGACGACGATCGAGGGCATCGAGGCGGGCGCGAGCGTGGCGACCCACCTCTACAACGCGATGCCGCCGCTGGGCCACCGCGCGCCCGGCCCGGTGGCCGCGCTGCTCGACGACGAGCGGGTGACGGTCGAGCTGATCAACGACGGCGTGCACGTGCATCCGGCCATGCTGCGCCTGGCGTACGAGGTGGCGGGTCCCGGCCGGACGGCGCTGATCACCGACGCGATGTCGGCCACCGGGCTCGGCGACGGCGACTACGTGCTCGGCCCCATGCGGGTGCGGGTGGAGGACGGCGTGGCCAGGCTGGTCGAGGGCGGCTCGATCGCGGGATCCACGCTGACCATGGACGTCGCGTTCCGGCGCAGCGTCCAGGAGGTCGGGATGTCGCTGCCCGACGCGGTCCAGGTGGCCTCCCTGACGCCCGCGCGGGTGCTGGGCCTGGCCGACCGGATCGGCTCGATCGCCGTGGGCAAGGCGGCCGACCTGGTGGTCCTGTCCGACTCGCTGGAGGTGGCCGGGGTGATGAAGGACGGCGTCTGGATCACGGAGCCCTGATGATCCTCACCGTGACGCTCAACGCCGCCCTCGACGTGACCTACCAGGTCCCGGACGTCGACTGGGACGGGGTCAACCGGGTCAGCGCGGTGCACCGGCGCGCCGGCGGCAAGGGCGTCAACGTCGCCCGCGTCCTGGCCGCGCTGGGCCAGGACGTGCTGGTCACGGGGCTCGCGGGCGGCCCCACCGGGCGGGCGATCGAGGACGACCTGCGGGCGGCCGGCCTGCCCGCCGCCCTGCACCCCGTCGCCGCCGACTCCCGCACGACGCTGGTCGTCTCGGAGCAGGCGGGCACGCGTACGGCGCTGTTCAACGAGCCCGGCCCCGAGGTCACCCCCGCCGAGCTGGCGGGCTTCGTCCGGCGTTTCGAATCGCTCCTCGACGCCGCCGGCGCGGTCGTCATCTCGGGCAGCCTCCCGCGTGGCGTCCCCGCCGACACCTACGCCACGCTGGCGGCCGTCGCCGCCGGCAAGGGGGTCCCGGCCATCGTGGACGCCGACGGCGATCCCCTCCGCCACGCTCCCAAGGGCCGCCCCTCCGTGGTCAAGCCCAACCGGGAGGAGCTGGCCAGGGCCGTCCCCGGCGGCAGCCCGGCCGAGGGCGCGCAGGCGCTGCGCAGCCAGGGCGCCGGGGCCGTGGTGGTGTCCATGGGCGCCGACGGGCTGCTGGCGGTCACCGGGGAGGGCACCTTCACCGCGCGCATGCCGTACACCGTGCGGGGTAATCCGACGGGGGCGGGCGACTCGCTGGTCGCCGGGCTCGCGCTGGGGCTGGTGGAGTCGGCGTCGTGGCCCGACAGCCTCAGGCGGGCCGCGGCGCTCGGCGCGGCCGCCGTGGCCGCGCCCGTGGCCGGCGACTTCGACCCCGACGTCTACGCCGACATACACCCCCAGATCATCATCACGTAAGGAGCACGTCATGCCCCTTGTTGCCATCGGCGACATCGTCCGCCAGTCGCCCGCCGGGGTGGGCGCCTTCAACGTGATCCAGCTCGAGCACGCCACCGCCATCGTGGCCGGCGCCGAGGCCCTGGGCCTGCCGGTCGTGCTGCAGATCAGCGAAAACTGCGTGCGCTACCACGGCGCGCTGGAGCCCGTCGCGCTGGCGTCGCTGGCGGTGGCCAGGCGGGCCGAGGTGCCGGTCGCGGTCCACCTCGACCACGCCACCGACCGCGCGCTCGTGGAGGAGGCGGTGAAGCTGGGGCTCGGCTCGGTGATGTTCGACGCCTCGGCCCTGCCCGACGACGACAACGTCCGCACGACCGCCGAGGTGGTGGCGTGGTGCCACGAGCGCGGCGTGTGGGTGGAGGCCGAGCTGGGCGAGGTCGGGGGCAAGGACGGCGTGCACGCGCCCGGCGCGCGCACCAAGCCGCACGAGGCGGTCGACTACGTCGCCAAGACCGGGGTCGACGCCCTGGCCGTGGCCGTGGGCACCTCGCACGCCATGACGACCAAGGACGCGGTGCTGGACCTGGCGCTCATCGCCGAGCTGCGGGCCGCGGTGCCGGTGCCGCTGGTGCTGCACGGCTCGTCGGGGGTGCCGGACGACGTGCTGCGCGAGGCCGTGCGGACCGGCATGAAGAAGATCAACATCGCGACCCACCTCAACAAGGCGTTCACCGGCGCGGTGCGCGACTACCTGGCCCACGACGAGCGCGTGGTCGACTCCCGCAAATATCTCAAGGCCGGGCGGGACGCGGTGGCCAGGGAGGTCAGCCACCTCCTGGGTGTCCTCACGGGGTGAGCTGTCTGCGCATCATGACCGCGGAGCGGCCTTCGACGCCCATGCGGCCGGTCTCGACGTAGCCGAGCGACTCGTACAGCGCGATGTTGGTGGTCATCTTGACGTTGGTGTAGAGGCGCAGCGCGGGCAGCCCCAGCCTGCGCGCCTCCTCCTCGGCGTACGCCATCAGCGCCCGCCCGAGGCCCTTGCCCTGGCGGCCGGGCCGCACGGCGACGTTCTCCACCAGCAGGACGCCGTCCTCGGGGACGAGCACGATGAGCCCGTCGAGGAGCCCGTCGAGCGCGTCGGTGACGTGCACCCGGCCGGCCGCGATGAGCGCGCCGTAGTCGGCCTCCATCGGCAGCGGCCGCATGCCGACGACCTCGATCCAGGGCGAGTACGCGTCGTGGACCAGCCGCTCCACGGCCGCCTTGTCGGTGTGATCCGCCAGTCTCATGCCGCCAATGTTGCCAGCACGCGTTCGACCTGTCGTTCGAAGGTGCCCGGCGGATTGCGCGGGTGCTCGTGCGAGAGCAGGAACAGCCAGACGAGCGCGTGCAGCTTGCGGCAGTCGCGCATCCGCCGCTCCTCCGCCGGGCTCAGCTCGAACCGGTGCGCGATCTCCACCTCGCCGTCCACCCACATCGACACGTGCTCGGCCGCCTCGGCCAGCTCGAACGCCACGTCGCTGCGCCCCGAGTCCTCGTAGTCGACGATGCGGACGCGGGTGCCGTCCCACAGGAAGTTCGCCAGGTTGCCGTCTCCCGCCCCGAACGCCGGCGTGACCCCCGACTCGCCCGGCGACCAGCTCCGCAGCCACCGTGTGCCCTCCTTGACCGCCCGGTCCGCCAGCGGGTCCCTGGGCTGCCAGCGCTCGCCGCGCCGCCCGGTCCAGTCGGCGAGCGCCTCCAGCTGCCACGGGCGCAGCGGGACGGCCCGGAGCACGTGCGGCGGCACCGCGGTGTGCAGCTCGGTCAGCGCTTCGACCAGGGCCGCGACGTGTACGGCCGTCGCGAGCAGCCCGCGCAGCGACACCCCGTCGATCCGGGACATCGTCACCACGCCGTCCTCGTAGCCGATCGGCTCGGGGGCCAGGCCGGGGGCGTGCTCGGCCAGCAGGTTCAGCGCGCGCCACTCGCGCTCGGCCGCGCCGGGCTTGCTGTCCATGTAGCGCTTGATGACGACGTCGCCGGCGAAGGCCAGCTCGTGCGTGTGGCGTAGGTCGGCCATGCCCGCATGCTAGGGCACCAACCGCTCAACGGCGCTGGTCACGAGCTTGTGGATCTCCTCCTCGCCGAACACGTCGGGCAGCGTGAGCCGCTCGACGACCAGCCAGTTCATGGCGAGGTAGAGCAGCACCACGCTCGTCGTGTCGCCGGGGAGGCCCGATTCGAGGTGGTTGCGCACGTTCGCGTCCACGTCGGCGCGGATCCGCTCGGTCAGCACGGCCCGCAGCTCCGGCCGCCGGGTGGCCTCCAGGCGCAGCTCCAGCAGCGCCAGGTAGCCCGATCTGTACGCCGCCACGCGATCGACCACCTCGTGCATCAGCGCGACCACCCGGTCGCGGTCACGCGGCCCGCTCATGTGGGCGGCGGTCATGGCGGCCTCCGGCTGCAGGAGCTCGTAGATCCGGCCGCCCACCTGGGTGAACAGCTCGTCGCGACTGGGGAAGTAGTTGGACGCGGTGCCCGGCGGCACCTCCGCCTGCTTGTCCACTGCCCTGAACGTCAGCCCGCGGGCCCCTTCCCTGGCCAGCACCTCGATCGCGGCATCGACCAGCGCCGTCCGCCTGGCGACGTTCTGCCTGACCACGTTGACACCACTCCATCTGTAGTACTACGGTCAAACCACTTCAACCATAGTACTTTATCTGGAGTCATGTTGCGGAAGCTCGTGTACTACCTCGCCACCTCCATCGACGGCTACATCGCGGGGCCGAACGGCGAGTTCGACTTCTACCCGTGGGCCGACGACATGATGGCCGACGTCAACGCCCGTTACCCCGAGACCGTCCCCACCCACCTCCGCGCCATGATCGGCCTCGACGCGCCCAACCAGCGCTTCGACACGGTGCTCATGGGCCGCGCCACCTACCAGGTCGACAAGGCCGTGACCAGCCCGTACGCCCACCTGCGGCAGTACGTCGTGTCCAGCACCATGGAGGTCGAGGACCCGGCCGTCGAGCTGGTCACCGGCGACCCGCTCGGCCTGGTGCGCCGGCTCAAGCAGGAGGAGGGTCTGGACATCTACCTCTGCGGGGGCGGCAAGCTGGCCGGCGCCCTGCTGCCGGAGATCGACGAGCTGATCATCAAGTGCTACCCGGTGGTGGCCGGGGCGGGCATCCCGGCGTTCGACGGCGAGTTCCGGCCGACCGTGTTCACGCTGACCGGCTCGAAGACGTACAGCAACGGGGCGGTGGTCATGACGTACGCCCGCCAGTGATCAGCCGCCTGCGCAGGAAGTCCCGCTCCACGTCGTTGCCCGCCCGCGCGGCCGCGGCCTCGTACGCCGCCGCGGCCTCCTCCTCGCGCCCGAGCCGCCGCAGCAGGTCGGCCCGCACCGCGTGGAACATGTAGTAGTCGTCGGGCCCCTTGAGCAGCCCCAACGCCGCCTCGGGCCCCTCCACCTCGGCCACCGCCACCGCCCGGTGCACCGCCACGACCGGGCCCGGGTCGAGCCGCGCCAGCAGGTCGTACAGCCGCACGATCTGCCCCCAGTCGGTGTCCTTCGCGCTCGCCGCGTCGCTGTGCACGGCGTTGATCGCGGCCTGGATCTGGTACGGGCCGGGCTCGTCACGCCGCAGGCACCGCCGTACGAGCTCCTGGCCCTCCGCGATGAGCTCGCGGTCCCACAGCCCGCGGTCCTGCTCCCCCAGCAGCACCAGCTCGCCCTCCTCGGAGGTACGGGCGGCGCGGCGCGACTCGATCAGCAGCATCAGCGCCAGCAGCCCCATGACCTCGGGCTCGTCCGGCATGAGCTCGACCAGCAACCGCCCGAGCCGGACGGCCTCGGCGCACAGGTCCGCGCGGACGGCCGTATATCCCTCGTTGAAGATCAGGTAGACCACGGCCAGCACCGCGCGCAGGCGTTCGGGCAGATCGGCCTGCGCCGGGATCCGGTACGGGATCCCCGCGGTCCGGATCTTGCTCTTCGCCCGCACCAGCCGCTGCGCCAGCGTCGCCTCGGGCACCAGGAACGCGCGGGCGATCTCCGCCGTCGTCAGCCCGCCGAGCAGCCGCAGCGTGAGAGCCACCCGCGCGTGGACGGCCAGCGCGGGGTGGCAGCACGTGAAGATCAGCCGCAACCGGTCGTCCTGGACGGGCCCCACGTCCGCGGGCTCGTCCTGGGCGTGCAGGAGCGCGGCCTGCGCGTACTTGCCAGGCCGCGCCGACTCCCTGCGCAACCGGTCGACGGCCCGGTTGCGGGCGGTCGTGATGATCCACCCGGCCGGGCTCGGCGGCACGCCGGCGGACGGCCATTGCCGCACCGCCACGCTGAACGCCTCCTGCACCGCCTCCTCGGCGATGTCGATGTCACCGAAGACCCGCACGAGCACCGCGACGGACCTGCCGTACTCCTCGCGGAACACCCGCTCGACCGCGGTCTCCGGCATGGGCGTCAGCGCTGGATCGGGGCCACCACGACCTCGACGCGCTGGAATTCCTTGATGTCCGAGTAGCCGGTGGAGGCCATGGTCCGCTTGAGCGCGCCCATCAGGTTCATCGAGCCGTCGGCCACGCTCGACGGCCCGTGCAGGATCTGCTCCAGCGTGCCGACCGTCCCAAACTCGACCCGCCGGCCGCGCGGCAGGTCGGGGTGGTGCGCCTCCGAACCCCAGTGGAACCCGTGACCCGGCGCCTCGGCGGCCCTGGCCAGCGGCGAGCCCACCATCACGGCGTCGGCCCCGCAGGCGATGGCCTTGGCGATGTCACCGGAGGTGCCCATGCCGCCGTCGGCGATCACGTGCACGTAGCGCCCACCGGACTCGTCCATGTAGTCGCGCCGCGCCGCCGCCACGTCGGAGATCGCCGTGGCCATCGGCACGGCGACGCCCAGCACGTTGCGCGTCGTGTGCGAGGCGCCGCCGCCGAAGCCCACCAGCACGCCCGCCGCGCCGGTGCGCATCAGGTGCAGGGCCGCCGTGTACGTGGCGCAGCCGCCCACGATGACCGGCACGTCCAGCTCGTAGATGAACTGCTTGAGGTTGAGCGGCTCGGCCCGGCCCGAGACGTGCTCGGCCGACACGGTGGTGCCGCGGATGACGAAGATGTCGACACCCGCGTCGATCACGGCCTTGTGGTACTGGACCGTACGCTGCGGCGACAGCCGCACGGCGGTGGTCACGCCGGAGGCCCGGATCTCCTCGATCCGCCGGCCGATCAGGTCCTCCTGGATCGGCGCCGCGTAGATCTCCTGGAGCCGCTTGGTGGCCGCCTCCGCGTCGAGCGCGGCGCACTCCTCCAGCAGCGACGACGGGTCCTCGTAACGCGTCCAGAGCCCTTCGAGGTCCAGCGGCGCGAGGCCGCCGAGGCGGCCGATCTCGATCGCGGTCGCCGGGGACACCACGCTGTCCATGGGCGCGACCACTACCGGCAGCTCGAACCGGTAGGCGTCGATCTGCCAGGCGATCGAGACCTCCTCCGGGTCCCGAGTGCGCCGCGAGGGAACAAGGCCGATCTCGTCAAGCGAGTACGCCCGCCGTCCGGCCTTGCCCCGGCCGATCTCCACCTGCTGAGTCATGAACTTACCTTCTGTGATAGTTCGGAGCTTCCACGGTCATCTGGATGTCGTGGGGGTGGCTCTCCTTGAGGCCCGCCGCCGTGATCGGCATGAGCTCGCAGTCGGTGTGCATCTGCATGATCGTGCGGCAGCCGGCGTACCACATGCCCTGGCGCAGGCCCCCGACGAGCTGGTGCGCGACGGCCGCGACCGGGCCGCGGTAGGGCACCTGACCCTCGATGCCCTCGGGGATGTACTTGTCGTCGCCGCCGACGTCGGCCTGGGCGTAGCGGTCCTTGCTGAAGGAGGTGCCGCCGCGCTCGCGGTTGCGCACCGCGCCGAGCGAGCCCATGCCCCGGTACGACTTGAACTGCTTGCCGTTGATGAAGATCAGCTCACCGGGCGACTCCTCGCAGCCGGCGAGCAGCGAGCCCAGCATGACCGTGTCGGCGCCGGCCGCGATGGCCTTGACGATGTCGCCGGAGTACTGCAGGCCGCCGTCGCCGATGACCGGCACGCCCGCGGGCGCGCACGCCTTGGACGCCTCGTAGATGGCAGTGACCTGCGGCGCGCCGACCCCGGCCACCACCCGCGTGGTGCAGATCGAGCCGGGCCCGACGCCCACCTTGACCGCGTCCGCGCCCGCGTCGACCAGCATCTGCGCCCCGGCCCGGGTCGCGATGTTGCCCGCGACGACCTGCACCTTGCTGTTGGCCTTGATCTTGCCGACCATGTCGGCCAGGCCCTTGGAGTGACCGTGGGCCACGTCGACGACCACCACGTCGACGCCGGCCTCGATCAGCGCCTTGGCCCGCAGCTCGGCGTCGCCACCGACGCCGACGGCGGCCCCCACGACCAGCCGGCCGTCGGCGTCCTTGGTGGACAGCGGATACTGCTCGCTCTTGGTGAAGTCCTTGACCGTGACCAGGCCGCGCAGCCTGCCCTCGGAGTCGACCAGCGGCAGCTTCTCGATCTTGTTCTGCCGGAGCAGGGCGAACGCCTCGTCACGCGACACCCCGACCGGGGCGGTGACCAGCGGCATCTTGGTCATGACCTCGCGCACGGCACGCGACTGGTCGGTCTCGAAGCGCATGTCGCGGTTGGTCACGATGCCGAGCAGCGTGCCGTCCACGTCCGTCACGGGCACACCCGAGATCCGGTACGTCGCGCAGAGCTTCTCCACGTCGGCCAGCGTGTTGTCGGGGCTGCAGGTGACCGGGTTGGTGACCATGCCGGCCTCGGACCGCTTGACCAGGTCGACCTGCTGGGCCTGCTCCTCGACCGACAGGTTGCGGTGCAGGATGCCGATGCCGCCCTGGCGGGCCATGGCGACCGCCATGCGGGCCTCGGTGACGGTGTCCATGGCCGCGGAGACCAGCGGGATGGACAGCGTGATGCCTCGGGACAGCCGGGCCCTGGTATCGGCCTCGCCTGGCTGCAGGTCTGAATAGCCGGGCACCAGCAGCACGTCATCGAAGGTCAAACCTGTCTCGGTGAACTTGGACATGCTGCGGCCCCCTCTTGCCGTTGCTCTGATTGAGCCAAGTCTAGGCCCTGCCTCCAAACTGCGCCGCAGCACCCACACCCGCCACGCCCACCGCCTTCTCCACCCCCAGGACCCCCTTCAACCGATCACCCCCACCGGCCCCCAACTCCCCACTCCCCACCGCCACCGCACAGCCGCCATCCCGAACCACCGCAACCCCGCACCGCACCACGACCCCTTTACGTCCCACGACCGCCACCCTTGGGGGCGTCATCGGCACCAAGCGAGGGCCAGTCGCCATCCGGCATACCCCGCTCGACGCCGCCGCCACCCGTCGGCCGCACCACCCGGGCCGCGGCGAAAACGGCGATGCCGGGAGCACGATGACCCCCACGGCCCGTCGTACTCCCGGCATCGAAAAGTGCCGAGACACGGGACGGTCGGTGATCCGTCCCGTGTCTCGGCCACCGGCATCCGGGTCGAGGCGACGCTTGGCGCCACCGAACCCCCCTCCGCGTCCTGATGGCCCGCTGTCGCTTCAGCCCTCACAGGATGCCGACGCTAGGTAAAGCCTGCGTTACGGAACGGAACAACGCAATGTGAAAACGTGCAATTGCACGAAGTTGCACACCGCGCTCCGACCAGTCACCGCAACGGGGGGACACGAGCGTAATGCGGGGTTATCCTCACGGCACGCCCGTGTCCCCCCAACGGAGCCGCCCATAATGCGCAACGAGCCCCGTACGATGCCTGATCCTTTCGAGACGCTGGGCCTCGACCCGACGCAGACCGCGCTGTACACCGCGGTGTTGCGCCTGCACCGCGCGACCCGCACCGATCTCGCGCAGGCCATGGACGGTCCCGTCGAGAAGGTCGGCCGCCAGCTCGACGACCTCGTCAAGCTGGGCGTGATCGACGAGCAATCGGGGGAATACCTGGCCAGGCACCCGGCCGCGGCCCTCGGCAGGGTGATCGCCGATCGGCTCGACCGGCTGGCGGAGGAGAGCCGCAGGATCGACTCGGCACTCGGCTCGATCCGGTCGCTGATCCGCGACTACGACGCCGGCCGCGACTACCAGAGCGGCACCTTCACGGTGGAGATGGTGAACGGGGCCGACGTGCTGTACGAGAGCGTGGTCGGTATAGCCGTGCAGTCTCCGCCGATGGAATTATTGACCGCGGTTCCCGACGAACGCACAATGATCGATTTCGCGCGCAAATTTGCGGAACTATGGATTGACGCGCAAGAACGAAAACTTCTCACGGTTCACGTGATCATTCCGGTTTCGACTCTGGTTCTGCCGGGCGTACGCGACCAGCTCACCCGGGTGCTGGAGACGGGCGGCAAGGTACGCACGCTGGACCGGGTGCCGAGCTGGTTCATGACCGCGGGGCCCGAGGTCGCGGGCCTGCCCCCGTACTGGGGCGGCAACCTTCCGGACCACGCGTACAACTTCTATCTGATCCGCACGCCGATCGTCGTGGGCATGCTCCGCACGCTGTTCAGGGAGCTGTGGGCCAGGGCCGTGCCCCTGCCGTGGGGCCGCCGGGGCGATGGCATGGTCCAGGTCCTCCGCCTGGCCGCCCAGGGCATGTGTGACGACTCCATAGCCCGCCAACTGGGCGTATCGGTGCGAACGGTCCGGGCGAGGTTCGCGGACGCCATGTCCGAACTGGGCGCTCAGTCGCGTTTCCACGCAGGCGTGGAGGCGGCCAGGCGCGGATGGCTGAGGTAATGTCCACCGCTCGGGCCGCTTCGGTCATATGGTGGGAAGGTGCTGGAAGACGTCCCCCGCGACCCGTTCGCGGACGACCCGAACGACCCTTCCTCGGCGATGGGCGCCCTCGACGACGCCGAGCCACTCACCGCAGCCGAACGCGACGAGGCCATCACGGACCTCGCTGACGTCGAGGTCTTCCGCTCCCTGCTCGAACCGCAGGGGGTCCTGGGCCTCGTACTCGACTGCCCTGAATGCGGCGAGCAGCACTTCTTCGACTGGGAGCTGCTGCGCGGCAACCTACGACAAATGATCGAGAAAGGCCAGCCGCAGGTCCACGAGCCGGCCTTTCACCCGGACCCCGCCGACTACGTCAGCTGGGAGTACGCCAGAGGCTACGTCGACGGCGTCATCGACACGGAGGAACGCCGCTGACCGACATCATCGAGCAGCACGGCCAGCAACCGCACGGCTGGATCGCCTGAGTCAGGGCTCTCTCCACGACCGAGCGCGTCGAGCAGCGCGTCGGTCTCCTCCTCTGGCGTCAAGCCGACTCCAGCTCGGCCATCTGCCGCAACCTGGCAAGCGCCCGATGCTGGGCGACACGAACCGCACCCGGTGACATACCGAGTACATTACCGGTCTCCTCAGCCGACAACCCTGACACCACCCGCAACAGCAGCAACTCGCGCTGATTCTCGGGCAATCTGGCCAGGAGCCTGCGCGCGTGCTCGACCTCGATGTAGCGGACCACGGTCTCCTCGGGCCCCGGCCCGTCGTCCGGCCCATCGGGCAGATCCTGAGTCGGTACGGCCGAGCGCACCGAACTCCGTAGCGCGTCGGCCACTTTGTGCGAGGCGATCCCGAACACGAAGGAGGCGAACGGCCGCCCCATGTCGCGGTATCGCGGCAGCGCGGACAGGACCGCGATGCACACCTCCTGGGCTACGTCATCGGCAATGTGATATTGCCCTGAAACCCTGCCCAGCCGGGCGCGGCAATACCGCACCACCATCGGACGCAACTCACCGAGCAGGGATTCGATCGCACTGCGATCTCCCTGCACGGCGAGGCTCGTCAGTTCCCTAAGGTCGGAGTCATCCGTCCGTGCCGGAAGTCTCGACGCGAGCCTTACCCCAATTTTGGCGTCGGCGACGCTTCCCTCGCTCACGATAGGCATGATGCCCGCACTGATCCGGCCTGTCGTCATGGCGAACGGCTACGGATTGGTCACATTGAAGCGACGATAACGGGCAGTAATCAAATGACCACACTAAGGCTTAACTAGTGACATAATGTTTCATCCCATAACCTGGAATGCACGACAATTGTCAGATCCCGGACGCTTATCACCCACTGCCGGTTTACTCCAATAATCCACCTTTTCCGCCCACTTCTCCCCAACCGCCCGCGCCCAAGGGGTCCCGGGGCAAACGGCATGCTCCTCACACCGGCGACCCGCTTCGCGCGATGGAGAGCCCAGGCAGCCCTGAAGGGGCAACCCCGATCCCCACCCACCAAGAGCCGTTCCGGCAGAGCGTCGTCACCACCACAAGCGCAACCGCTCGCCCCACAGCCGACCGAGCCCTCAGCCGACAAGGCCTTCACGATGCGCGCCGAAGGACGAACGGGAGCGCCCGTTCCGCCGCGTCCACGACCGCGGTCGCCGCCGGCAGGTCGTCGCGGACGCTGCCCTCACCGATCCAGGTGCTGCTGGTCGGGTACGCGCTTTCGTGCCGCGTCGTGCGGATGCGATCGACCGGGCGAAGGATCGCTCCATGGACGCCCCGAACCGCGCCCGCACCGCATGTGGAACCGCCAGGTGGCCGCCGGCCGTCGCCGACGCACCGCAACCACGGCGCCGATCTTCAGGAGGCAGTGGATCAGGGGGACGACCGATGAGACGATCATGGCCGCGAACGCGTAAATGGAGGCATTGATGCGTACATTTCGGACGTTCACCGCGGCAGCCGGCGCACTCATGGCCGTGGCCCTCAGCGCATCACCCGCGGCGGCCGCGCAGGCCCCCACGTACGTCTTCCACAAGCAGACCCTGTGGAGGTCGATCCCCGCCAGCGGATCCCAGGGGGCCACCTGCTACCGGCTGCCGGCGGTCGTGAAGACCAGGAACGACGTGCTGCTCGCCTTCGCCGAGCGGCGCAACAAGAACAACTGCGCCGACCACGGCGCGTTCGACGTCGTCATGCGGCGCTCGACCGACGACGGCGTCACCTGGGAGGCGAGCAGGGTCGTCCTGCCCAGTACGGCCGGAGCGGCCCTGCAGGGGAACGCGACCGTGGTCGCCGACTCCGGCGGGCCGGTGTTCCTGTTCACGACCTCGGAGCCGACCGCGTCCCAGACGACGCCGCGTACGCCGAAGGTCCAGGTCAGCACGGACGACGGCGTCACCTGGTCGAGCCCGAAGGACCTGTCGGGGGTCATCAAGGCGCCCGCGGGCGCCGGGGACTGGTTCGCCACGGGGCCGGGGCACGGCATCCAGCTGACCCAACCGGCCCACAACGGCCGCCTGGTGGTGCCCGTCTACTTCAGCGTGGGCGACACGCAGAGCGTACGGCTGATCTACAGCGACGACCACGGCGCGACGTGGCAGATCGGCGCGACCGCGACCTACGACAAGTCGGTCCTGAAGCTGGGCGAGCAGACCCTGGTCGAGCGGACCGACGGCGGCATCCTCGTGATCGCCCGCAACGGCGCCGTACCCGACGACCAGACCTCCGTCCACGGCCTGGCCCGTGGCGTGAGCACGGACGGAGGCGAGTCGTTCGACGGCGATTTCCGGGCCGACGGCGCCGTCACCGCTCCGCCCACCCACCCGGCCCTGCTACGCCAGCGGGACAAGGCCCCCTACACCCGGATCCTGCTCTCCGCGCCCGCCACGCCGAAGACCGACAACAACCCGGTGGGCATGAACGTGCGCTCGTCCTTCGACGAGGGCGCGACCTGGCGGAACTACGACAACTCCACCAACAACGCGGGGGTGAGGATCGACGGCGACCACGCCGGATATTCCGACATGGCGCTTCTCGGCAACGGCGCGATCGGCGTCCTGTACGAGGCGGGCGCGAACCGCTTCCGGGACGAGATCCGCTGGAACTGGTTCTGGGAGAGCGCGATCGGCCTGCGTTGAACCGTCCCCGGAACGCCGAACGGCCCGCAACCCTTTCGGGTGTGCGGGCCGTGGCGAGAGAAGAGCCGGGTCAGTGGCCGTGGCCGTGACCGTGCCCCGCGCCGCCGGCGGCGGGGGCCTCCTCCTCGGGCTTGTCCACCACGAGCGCCTCGGTCGTGAGGAGCATGCCCGCGATCGACGCGGCGTTCTGGACGGCCGAACGCGTGACCTTCACCGGGTCGATGACGCCCTGCGCGATCAGGTCGCCGTATTCGCCGGTCGCGGCGTTGAGGCCGTGGCCCGCCTCCAGCTCGGCGACCTTGTGCGTCACCACGTAGCCCTCGAGACCGGCGTTCTCGGCGATCCAGCGGGCCGGCTCGACCAGGGCGCGGCGCACGACGCCGACACCCGTGGCCTCGTCGCCCGTCAGGCCGAGGTCGTCGAGAGTCTTGGAGACGTGGATCAGCGCGGAGCCACCGCCGGAGACGATGCCCTCCTCGATCGCGGCGCGCGTCGCGGAGATCGCGTCCTCGAGGCGGTGCTTCTTCTCCTTCAGCTCCACCTCGGTGGCGGCGCCGACGCGCAGCACGCACACACCGCCGGCGAGCTTGGCCAGGCGCTCCTGCAGCTTCTCGCGGTCCCAGTCGGAGTCGGACTGCTCGATGGCGAGCTTGATCTCCTTGACGCGGTCCTCGATGGCCTGCGGGTCACCGGCGCCGTCGACGATGGTGGTGTTGTCCTTCGTGACGACGACGCGGCGGGCCGTGCCGAGCACCTCGAGACCGACGTGCTCCAGCTTGAGGCCGACCTCCTCGCTGACGACCTGGCCACCGGTGAGGGTGGCGATGTCCTGCAGCATGGCCTTGCGGCGGTCGCCGAAGCCCGGGGCCTTGACGGCCACGGAGGTGAAGGTGCCGCGGATCTTGTTGGTGACCAGGACGGCCAGGGCCTCGCCCTCGACGTCCTCGGCGATCACGAGCAGCGGCTTCTTCGTCTGGGCGATCTGCTCCAGCAGCGGCAGGAAGTCCGCGATGGAGGCGATCTTGCCCTGGTTGATCAGGATGTAGGCGTCCTCGAGGACGGACTCCATCCGCTCAGGGTCGGTCACCATGTACTGCGACACGTAGCCCTTGTCGAACTGCATGCCCTCGGTGAACTCGAGCTCCATGCCCATGGCGTTGGACTCTTCGACGGTGAGGACACCGTCCTTGCCCACCTTGTCGAACGCCTCGGCGATCAGGTCGCCGATCTGCGCGTCCTGGGCGGAGATCGTCGCGACGTTGGCGATCTCCTTCTTGTCGGCGACCTCGCGGGCGCTGTCGAGCAGCTTGTCGCTGATCGCCTTGGCGGCCTTGTCGATGCCGCGCTTGAGCGACAGCGGCGAGGCGCCGGCGGCCACGTTGCGCAGGCCCTCGCGGACCATGGCCTGGGCCAGCACGGTGGCGGTGGTGGTGCCGTCACCCGCGATGTCGTTGGTCTTGGTGGCAACTTCCTTGGCGAGCTGGGCGCCGAGGTTTTCGTAGCGCTCTTCCAGCTCGATCTCACGAGCGATGGTCACACCGTCGTTCGTGATCGTCGGCGCACCGAACTTCTTGTCGATGACGACGTTGCGGCCGCGCGGGCCGAGGGTTACCTTCACGGCGTCGGCGAGGGCGTTCACACCGCGCTCGAGCGCGCGGCGGGCATCCTCGTCGAACTCCAGGATCTTCGCCATTGTTTGAAAGTCCTCTCCTAGCGTCGAAAGCCCCGGCCGCCCTCAAGAGCGCCCGGGGCTCGACACATCCGGCTTACTTCTCGATGATCGCGAGAACGTCGCGGGCGGAGAGCACGAGGTACTCCTCGCCGCCGTACTTGACCTCGGTGCCGCCGTACTTGCTGTAGAGGACGATGTCGCCCTCAGAGACGTCGAGCGGAATCCGCTTGTCGCCGTCCTCATCCCAGTTGCCGGGGCCCACCGCGAGGACCTTGCCCTCTTGCGGCTTCTCCTTGGCGGTGTCCGGGATGACCAGGCCGGAAGCGGTGGTCTGCTCGGCCTCAAGCGGCTGAACCACAATGCGGTCGCCGAGCGGCTTAACGGGAACCTTGGTGGCGGTCGTCACGATCGGACCTCCCCTTCAGATTTGAATGATCTAGAAGAGGCGACCAGCTGGGCCTGCCGTCGCGGGTGTCAGACCTGCCTCGTCGCACGTTGGCACTCTCAAGGGGAGAGTGCCAACAGGAAACATATGCAAGAGGGGCTTGACAGTCAACACGAACGCGTCTGCTGAGAGCGATCAGACCGAATCCACCCCCTCTGGATACGGTACGCCCATGGTCCGACCGGGTCGGACATGGCACTAACGTCGGGTGATGTGGACCTTGACGCCTTCGACGAGCTGCTGACACCGCGCGGGCAGCGCGCGCTCGCGGAGGCCGTGGAGCTGGTGGGCACGGATCCGGTGGCCGCCGCCACGAGGCTGCGCAAGACGTACGACGCCGCGCTGACCTCCGCGGCGCTCACCCAGGCGGGGCTGCGGGAGCGCGCCAGGGCCAAGTTCGGCGAGGACGCCGGGCGGATGTACTTCACGCCGCACGGCCTGGAGCAGTCCACGCGGACGGAGGTCGCCGAGCACCGCGCCCGCCGCCTGACCGCCGAGACACGAGCGGACGCGCCCCCGCACGGACCGGACGCGCCCCCGCACGGGCTCGGCGTCGCGGACGCGCCCCCGCACGGACCGGACGCACCCCCGCACGGGCTCGGGCGTGGGCTGAGGGTCGTGGACGCCTGCTGCGGCGTCGGCGGCGACTTCCTCGCGCTGGCCCGCGCCGGCTGCACCGTGTCCGCCGTGGACACCGACCCGCTGACCGTCGCCGTGGCCAGGGCCAACGCCGACGCGCTCGGGCTGGCCGACAGGGTGACGGTGTCGGTGGGGGACGCGGCCGAGGTCCGGCCGGAGGAGTACGACGTGCTCTTCGCCGATCCGGCCAGGCGGACGAGCCGGGGCAGGACGTTCGACCCCATGGCCTACTCCCCGCCCTGGCCGGTGGTGCTCGACCTGGTCTCCAGGGCCTCCCGGGCGTGCGTCAAGGTCGCCCCGGGCATCCCGTACGAGTTCATCCCCGGAGGCGCCGAGGCCGAGTGGGTCTCGTACAAGGGCGAGGTCAAGGAGGCCGCCCTCTGGAGCGGCCAGGAGGGAGCAGCGGGGCGCCGCGCCACCCTGCTGCCCGGCGGCCACACTCTGACCGCCACGGGCGCCGAGGCCGCCGTCGGCCCGGTCGGCAGGTACGTCTACGAGCCGGACGGCGCGGCCATCCGGGCACACCTCGTGGGCGAGGTGTCGGAAATCGTGAACGGACGCCTGCTCGACCCGATGATCGCCTACATCACCGGTGACGACCGGATCGACACCCCATGGGCGGCCAGATATGAAGTAGAGGACGTTCTCCCCTTTTCAGGGAAAAAGCTGCGCGCCGCCCTCCGTGAGCGACAAGTCGGAAATGTCACCATCAAGAAGCGCGGCTCCGCCGTCGACATCGAGCGCCTCCGCTCAGATCTCCGCCTAAATGGCGAAAAATCGGCAACTATCATCCTTACCCGAATCATCGATAAGCCATCGGTCATCATCTGCGACACCTCTCCACCTGCCTGAACCGGTCATTCTGCCGTTAACCTCGATCTTTCTCTTCGCCCCTGACGGACCTTGATCGAGAGGCTAAGGTGGGCGGACGGGAGTTCTCCCCTGATGCGGTTTTCCGCGTTCCCGCTCGTTCATCTGAAAATCGACCTATATCCCACCGCTGCGCGGCAGACCGTCGGCGAGCCAAAGGAGCTTTCGGTGGACCATTCCAACCACACCACCCTTCTCCAGGCAGGAGGCCAGTCCGGCATCTCCGAGAGGATGCGGGACCTGCTGGCGCGCGCCTCGCAGGATCATGTGTACGAGCAGCGCACGCAGGGGGCCGTGCTGGACGAGATCCGCCAGCGGCTCGAAGGCATGGAGTGGCTGCTGCGCGAGGTCCGCGAGCGCGAGCTCGGCGGCCTCAGCGGCACGCTGCAGGCGGTCAGCGGGCGGCTCGACGACATCACCGCCAAGCCGCCGATGTGGGCGGAGGGGCTGGCTCAGCACGTCGAGGCGGTACGTGACCACGTGGACGCCGTCGGGGAGCGGATCGGGGACGTGGACGCCCGCGTCGCCCCGGTGGCCGACCTGCCCGGCCTGCGGGCCGACCTGGGCACCATGGGCGAGGGCGTGGACGAGGCGCTCACCCGCCTGCAGACGGTGCTCGACAGCACGGACGGCCTCACGAAGGGGATGTCCGACTTCGCCGCCACGCTGGCCACGCTCAACAGCAGCATGGAGGCCGCCGCGAGCCGCTTCACCAGGCTCGACAAGTCGATGGCCGACCTGACCACCCGCACCGACCGGGTCGAGGTCGCGGTCGGCGACCTGTCGGAGCACCTCACCGCCCGGCTGAGCGCCCAGGACAAGCAGCTCTCGGTCCGGATGGACGAGACGGACCAGCGGCTGACCACGCGGCTCGTCGAGGCCGACCAGCGCCTCACGACCCGCCTCGACGACACCGACCAACGGCTCTCCGACCGCCTCGACGAGACCGACCGGCGACTGACGACCCGGCTCGACGAAACCGACCAGCGGCTGACGGTCCGCCTCGGCGAGAGCGACCAGCGACTGTCCGACCGCCTCGACCAGACCGAAGAGCGGCTCTCCGACCGGCTCGACGAGACCGACCAGCGGCTGTCCGACCGGATCGACCAGACCGGCCTGCGGCTGAGCGCCCGGATGGACGAGACCGACCAGCGCCTGGCCACCAGCCTCGTCGAGGCGGACGAGCGGCTGGCCAGCCGCCTCAAGGAGTCCGACGAGCAGCTCGGCAGCCGCCTGTCCGACGTCGAGCTGCGCCTCGCCACCAGGCTCGACGAAGCCGACCGGCACCTCGCCATCCAGCTCGGCGAGAGCGAGCAGCGCCTGAGCGCCCGCCTCAGCGGCGTGGACGCCCGGCTCGACCGGGTCGAGGGCAGGCTCACGGGGCTCGACTCGCGGCTCACCGGGTTCGACAGCCGTCTGGAGTCCGCCGACGAGTGCCTGGCCGACATCGACACCAGGCTCGACGGCCTCGACGGCAGGATGGCCGGCGTCGACAAGCGACTCCTGTCCGTGGACAACCAGCTCGGCGGCGTGGACAAGCGGCTGGGCACCGTGGACGGCCACCTCGGGCGCCACGACGACAGGTTCGACGCGCTCGACGTACGCATCGACGCCCGCTTCGGCGCCCTCGACGAGCGCATGGCCACCTCCGACCAGCGCCTCGGCGAGCTGTCCACGCGCAACGAGGGCCGCTTCAACAAGCTCGACACCCAGATCGACTCCGTCGACGAGCGCCTGGTCGAGGCCGAGGAGCACCTGAGCAGCCGGTTCGACGGCATCGACACCCGCTTCAACGGGCTCGACACCCACCTCAACGGCCTGGCCACCCGCGCCGAGCAGGCCAGCGCGCACCTGGAGTCCGTCGACGACCGCATCGAGACCGTCAGCGAGCGCGTGGGCCGCCTCCCCGAGGCCCTGGCGGGCCAGAGCGAGCTGCTCCAGGCGCACGCCGGTGACCAGGCCGAGCGCCTGACCGCCGCCGCGAGCGCGCTCACCGAGCTCGTCACGGCGCGTCCCGACCGCGACCAGCTCACGGAGACGGTCACCGGCATCGTCCAGCCCGCGACCGACGACCTCACCAAGCGCCTGGGCGCCCTGGAGGAGACCATGCTGGCCCTGGCCGAGGCCCTCCTGCGCCCCACCAGGGCCAAGGACTAGGACTGACTTCGGGGGGTGGGGGGGGGGGACGCGGGGCCACCCCCCCCCCCCGCAAGGCGGGTGTGGGGGCCTGGGGTGGGGGGGGGGGGGGACCCGC